>CAYPHN010000150.1:0-8622 GCA_964410265.1 uncultured Flavobacteriaceae bacterium
AATTTGACAACTTATCCTTTTTTGTATAAAAAAATCAAAGAGGATAAAAAGTATTATTCGCTAACCAGATTAAAATAATTAGAAAAGTATGTCTAATGTTTATATAAATAAAATTGCTAAATTACTACCAAATAAGCCAGTTTCTAATGATGAAATGGAAAAGATATTAGGTTGTGTTGACGGTAAAGCCTCAAAAGCAAGAAGAATAATTTTAAGAAATAATGGAATTAAAACTAGGTATTATACAATAGATTCTAATGGAAACATTACGCATAACAATGCACAGCTTACAAAAGATGCAATAGACAAACTCTTTGATGATGAATTTAAAGAAGAAGATATAGAGGTTTTATCTTGTGGTACAACAACTCCAGATCAACTTCAGCCTTCTCATGCGGTAATGGTTCATGGTTTATTTTCAAAAAAAAGTTTTGAATTAAACTCTGCTTCAGGAATTTGTTCTTCTGGAATTAGTGCACTTAAATATGGATTTTTATCTGTTAAATCAGGAAATTCTACTAATGCTGTTTGTACAGGATCTGAAAGGGTTTCAACATGGATGTTAGCAGAGAAATTTAATAATGAAGTAGAAAATCTTATTGCATTAGAAGAAGAGCCAATACTTGCTTTTAAAAAAGACTTTCTTCGATGGATGCTTTCTGATGGAGCTGGTGCTATTCTTATTGAAAATAAGCCAAAGGGTAATTTATCGCTTAAAATTGAATGGATGGAGGCCTACTCTTATGCTCACGAATTAGAAACGTGTATGTATGCTGGAGGTGATAAACAAAAAGATGGTTCTATCAAATCTTGGAATGACTATCATCCAGATGAATGGTTAACTAAATCTATTTTTTCAATAAAGCAAGATGTTAAATTACTAGATAAGAATATTATAGAAAAAGGTGTTGAAAGTATGAAAGATGCCATGGCTAAAAATAATCTTTCGCCATCTAGTGTTACTTATTTTTTACCTCATATTTCTTCTTATTATTTTGAAGGCAAGTTAAAGAAGCTTATGAAAGCAGAGGGGGTAGATGTACCCGAATCTAGTTGGTTTATGAATTTGAGTAAAATAGGAAATATAGGGTCTGCATCTATTTATATTATGCTAGAAGAGTTATTTCATTCAGGTAAATTAAAAAAAGATGATTCCGTTTTTCTTTGTGTGCCCGAAAGTGGTAGATTTTCATATGCTTATGCACTTTTAACAGTTTGTTAATGATTGTTAATAACGATAGCGTAAAAGAGTTAATTCCACAAAAAGAGCCGTTTGTAATGGTTGATAACTTATACAGAAGATAATTTAAAGTCGCGATTTAAAGTTGCATCCAATAATATTTTTGTTGAAGATAATCACTTAGTAGAATCAGGAATTATTGAACACATGGCACAATCGGTAGCTTTACATACTGGTTACCAATTTTTTTTGAAGAATAAACCTGCGCCTACTGGTTACATAGGATCCATTAAAATTGTGACAATTAACAGGTTGCCAGAAACAGGAGAATCTTTAGAAACTAAAGTTGATATTATTCAAGAGTTTATGGGTGTAACTTTGGTGAATATTGAAGTTTTTTGTAATGATGAAGTTATTGCAAAAAGTCAAATGAAAACGGTATTGGCATAATAAGTAAATGGGTACACTAAATAAAAACATTGACATAAGAAAATACTTACCACATAGAAAATCTATGTTGATGATTGATACGTTAAAAACATTGACAATAGATTTTGTTAAAACAGAATTTCTAATAAAACAAAACAATATTTTTTTAAAAAATGATATTTTTATTGAATCAGGTTTGGTTGAGAATATAGCCCAAACATGCTCGGTAATTGCAGGTAGTTCTTATTTTAATGATGGAGATGAAAGAAAAGAAAATAAATCCGAAGTTATAGGTTATATTACCACAATAAAATCTGTTAATATTTATAACTTACCCAAAGTAAATGACCTTCTTATTTCAAATGGAAAAATGATTTCAAGATATGATTTTGAAAATTATTTAACTTGTACGATGAAAGGTGAAATTTGGTGTAATGATAAATTGATGTTAGACTGTTTATTGAATTTATTTATAAAAGACATAAGTCATGAAAGATAATGAAGTCCCTCAAGATAAGAGTCACCTTACTTCTTCAAAAATGAATGAACTTTGTTATGTGGTAGATAAAAATGGTAATTATTCAACAAAAAAAAGTTCGGGATGGGCTCCAAAAACTCTAGCACTTGATAAATCACTAGAATTAATAGATGAGCGTATTAAAGATATAAGGCTAAAGGTAATTAATAAAGAAATAAGCCCAATAGCTTATTATATGGAATTAAACCGAATGGATCTTTCTGTTTTAGCAGCTTATTTTGGTAAATGGAAATGGATTGTAAAAAGACATTTTAAGCCTTCTAATTTTGATGAACTCAGCTCAAAATCATTAAAAAAATATGCTAATATTTTTAATATTAGTTTAGATGAATTAAAAGATATTTCCATATAAATGAAAATTGACTTCAAGCATAAACAAACCGCTCATTGTGAAAATGGTGTTATTTCAAATTTGTTAACCCATAATGGGTTAAAAATTAGTGAACCTTTAGCATTTGGATTAGGCTCAGGAATGTTTTTTGTGTACTTACCGTTTATAAAAGTAAATTTTGCACCTGCACTAAGTTTTAGACCTCAGCCAGGATTAATTTTTAAACGTATGACCAAACGTTTGGGAATTAAAATAAAAAGGCAAAAGTTTAAGAATTCAGAATCAGCAAAAAAGACTTTGGATAAAATGCTTGCCAATAATATTCCTGTTGGATTACAAGTTGGAGTTTTTAATCTTACCTATTTTCCAGATGAATACCGTTTCCATTTTAATGCACATAACTTAGTTGTATACGGAAAGGAAGATGATACTTATTTAATAAGTGACCCTGTAATGGAAAGTGTTACTACACTTACTTCAAAAGAATTAGAAACTGTAAGGTTTGCAAAAGGAGTTTATGCACCCAAAGGGCAAATTTATTATCCAGTTGAAATACCAAAAGAAATTGATTTTGAAAGTGCGATTAAAAAAGCAATTAAGGCAACGTGCAGAGATATGCTAGCTCCTGTACCGATAGTTGGAGTAAAAGGTATGCGGATGGTTGCAAAGTCAATAAAAAAGTGGCCTAAAAAAATTGGCCTAAAAAAAACCAATCATTATTTAGGACAGATTGTAAGAATGCAGGAAGAGATAGGTACTGGTGGAGGAGGTTTTAGATTTATTTACGGTGCTTTTTTACAAGAAGCTTCAGAAATATTAAAAAATAAAGAACTTAAAAACCTTTCAAAAGAAATAACAGATATTGGTGATCTATGGCGTGATTTTGCTTTAGATGCATCGCGTTTGTATAAAAATAGAAGTAATGAATTTGATGGTTATAATAAAGTTGCAGATAAATTATTCAAAATAGCAGATAAAGAAGAAGTATTCTATAAAAAATTAAAAAAAGCAATTGCTTAAATGAGCGAAGGATTAATTCATATAAATCAATTGGCAAAAAAGTATAAAAATTCTGATTATTTTGCAGTAACCCCATTGAATTTATCGATTAACAAAAATGAAATATTTGGTTTATTAGGTCCAAACGGAGCAGGTAAAACTACACTTATTTCAATGCTTTGTGGTTTGGTAAAACCTACTACAGGAACCATAGAAATTAAAGAGTTAAATTATAAAAAGAACAGAAAGCAAATTCAAAATTTAATTGGGGTAGTACCTCAAGAATATGCGCTGTATCCTACTTTGACTGCATTTGAAAATTTAATGTATTTTGGGGCAATGTACGGTTTGAAAGGAGAAAATCTTAAAATAAGAATTAATAAATCCATAAAAAAACTAGGGTTAACACGTTTTATAGATAAAAAAATTAAAACCTTTTCTGGAGGTATGAAACGTCGTGTTAATTTAATTGCTGGTACTTTACATAGACCTAAAATATTATTTTTAGATGAACCTACTGTTGGTGTTGATGTACAATCAAAAAATGTAATTATTCAACATTTAAAACAATTGAATAATGAAGGGACAACCATTGTTTATACTTCTCATCACATGTTAGAGGCTGAAGAATTCTGTACAGATGTTGCCATAATAGATAACGGAAGTATTATAGCAAGAGGTCACCCAACAGAATTGATTAAATCCGTTAAAACGGCATTAAATTTAGAAGATGTTTATCTAAATTTAACTGGAGGAGAATTAAGAGATTATGTATAAGTTATTACAGTCAACATATAAAGAATTTTTACTCTTAATTAGAGATATTGGTGGTTTGGTTATACTTTTTATTATGCCATTAGTTCTTGTTATTACAGTAACACTCATTCAGGAAAGCACATCTCAACATATATTTAATTCAAAAATTAAAATTTTGTTGATAGATAATGATGTTGATAAATTATCACAGACTATTATATCTAACTTAAATGATAGTAATTCTTTTGAAATTGTTACAAAAATTGAAGGAAAACAAATCACTGAAGAACAGGTAAATAACTTGATTTTAAACAGCAAATATAAATTAGCAATTATTATTCCTAAAAACCTCACTAAAAATCTTAGTAAAAAAGTATCTCAAAATGTTTCAAAAATATTAGAACAGTTTGAAATATCAAAGAGTGATGTAATTAATAATGAAGAAATAGATATACAACAAATTAAGCTATATTTTGACCCAACGATTCAAGCATCATTTAGAAACGGAATAAAAAGCGCGATTGATAATATGATTTCTAAAATTGAAACACAATCTATTTACAAAGCTTTTAAAGATGAATTAGAAATAGAAAAAGATATTTTTGAAAACAAAGAGTTTATTTCTTTTTTAGAAATAAATCCACAAAAAAACAATAAAGAAATCAAACCAAATTCAGTACAACATAATGTTCCGGCTTGGGCTTTATTTGCTATTTTTTTTATAATTGTACCGCTTTCAATAAATATGGTTAATGAAAAAAATCAAGGCACATTTGTTCGATTAAAAACCAACCCAATTACTTATGCCACAATTTTAGGTGGTAAAGTTATTATTTATTTAATTGTTTGTTTGATCCAATTTATTTTAATGTTATTGGTTGGTCTTTATTTGTTTCCTTATTTGGGATTGCCAAATTTTGATGTAAATGGTAGTTATTTCTTATTGTTTTTAGTTGCTATTTTTTCTGGTTTGTCTGCAATTGGTATAGGAATATTAATCGGTACAATTGCTAGTACACAAGAACAATCGGCACCACTTGGAGCAACACTAGTAGTAATTTTAGCAGCAATTGGTGGCGTTTGGATTCCTGTATTTGCAATGCCAAAAATTATGCAGTTATTTGCAAAAATTTCACCCATGAATTGGGGATTAAATAGTTTTTACGATGTAATAATTCGCGATAATAATCTTGTCGAAATTTTACCAGAAATTTTAATGATGGGAGTGTTCTTTGTTGTAATGCTGTCTATTTCAATATATTACGATAAATATAAAAATACGGTATGAGTAAGGAACTGAAAGAGATAACAAATATTAGAATTCGATTTAACGAAACCGACCCTTTAGGGATTGTTTGGCATGGAAACTATATAACCTATTTTGAAGATGGAAGAGAAGACTTTGGTAGCAAGCATGGTATTTCTTATTTAGATATTAAGGCTAATGGCTATACTACACCAATTGTAGAATCAAATTGTAAGCATAAATTACCTTTAAAATACGGTGATATTGCAACAATAGAGACTACTTTTGTTGATACGCCGGCAAATAAAATGATTTTCACATATACTATTTTTAACCCGAAAGGGGAAGTGGTTTGTACAGGTAAAACAATACAGGTTTTTATTAATGATAAAGGAGACTTAGTATTAAATATTCCTGATTTTTTTGCAGCATGGAAAAAAAAGGTTGGATTATTATAATAGAATAAATGAGAGAAGTTTATATTACAAACCATCATGTTATTAGCCCATTGGGTTTTGATAGTGCTTCTAATTTTAAAAGCTTATTAGAAGGTAAATCAGGTATTAAAAAACATATAAGAAATAATGGTGATTCATATTATAGCGCTCATGTTGATAAAAATAAAGTTAATGAGGCTTTTTTAAAAATTGAAGATAAAGAAAAGTATACTGTACTTGAAAAAATGATGATTCTTAGCATAAGCCATGTATTAAAAGAATCTAATTTAAAAATTACAGATAAAACGGGTTTGATTATAGCGTCTACCAAAGGTAATATAGAAGCTTTATCTCCAAATCCGGAGTTTTATAACTTAAAAAATAAAGCATATTTACCTCAATTGGGTAAACAAATTCAAGGTTTTTTTAATTTTAAAAATGAGCCTGTAATTTTATCAAATGCTTGCGTGTCGGGTGCTTTAGCTTTGGTGGTTGCAAAGCGATTGATTCAATCTAATTTGTATGATAATATTGTTGTAGTTGGTGGAGATTTGGTTTCTGAATTTATTTTATCTGGTTTTACAGCATTTCAAGCAATAAGTGACAAACCATGTAAACCGTTTTCAAAAAACAGAACTGGAATTACATTAGGCGAAGCAGTAGCAAGTGCATTGGTTACTTCAGATAAAAAAAGCACTTATAAAAATAGGATTCAAATTATTGGAGGAGCATCTTGTAATGATGCCAACCATATTTCTGGTCCGTCACGAACAGGTGAAGGATTATTTTTAAGTGTAAAATCAGCTTTGGAAGAAGCTAAAATTGAAGCTACTGAATTGGATTATATCTCAGCGCATGGTACAGCGACTAATTATAATGATGAAATGGAATCGGTTGCATTTAGCCGATTAAAAATGTTAGACATCCCTTTAAATAGTTTAAAAGGATACTACGGTCATACTTTAGGCGCATCGGGACTTTTAGAGACAATAATAGGAATTGAGTCATTAAATTACAATGTGTTAATTGCTTCAAAAGGGTTTGATGAATTGGGTGTTACACATCCTATAAAGGTTATAAAGAAAACGAAAAAAAAAGAGTTGAATATTTTTTTAAAAACAGCATCAGGTTTTGGTGGTTGTAATACTGCTATAATTTTAAAAAAAATATAAAGCTTTTGATAATAAATAATTCATATTTCATAAATTTGTTTTTAAGAAAATTAAAATGACGAAACCTATTAAGAATAAAACATTAAGAGCCGTAGATGCTCTTCAAGAGGCTCAAAAAATTGCATTTGCTCCTTTCTATTTCAAGCTGTAGTATCTCTGAGGAAATTAGGTATTTTTGATCTTATTTTTGAAAAAAGAATTATTGGAGGCCTTACCATTGAAGAAATCTCTAAAGAATTATCTTTAACTTCATATGGTGTTGGTGTATTGTTAGAAATTGCAGAAAGTTCAAATATTGTTGTTAAAAACTCTAATAATAAGTATGAGTTAACCAAAATAGGATATTTTCTAAACTATAATGAAACTGCAAATGTGAATATCAATTTTGCAAATGAGGTATGTTATAAAGGGCTTTTTCATTTGAATGATTCTATTAAAAATAGTAAACCAGAAGGATTAAAAGAGTTAGGAAACTGGAATACGATCTATGAAGGCTTATCAACGCTTGACCCAAAAACAAAAGATGCATGGTTTCAATTTGATCACCACTATTCTGATTTTGCTTTTCAAGAAGCGTTAATAATAGTTTTTGAAAAGCAGCCAAAAGTTATTTTTGATATTGGTGGAAATACTGGAAAATTTGCAATTAGTTGTTGTAAAAAAGATAAAAATGTAACTGTAAAAATTCATGACTTACCAGGTCAATTAAATGTAGCTTTGGCCAGTGCTAAAGCTAATGGTTTTGAAGATAGAATTTCTGGCTATCCAATTGATTGGTTGTCTGAAAACATAAAAATCACAAAAGGAGCTGATATTATTTGGTTGAGTCAGTTTTTAGATTGTTTTTCAGAAGATGAAATCGTAAAAATATTAAAAGTATGTGTTGCATCTATGGATGAAAATACAGAGTTGTTTATTATGGAAACTTTTACAGATAGGCAGAAATTTGATAATGCTAAATTTATTCTGGAGGCTACATCGCTATATTTTACAGCAATAGCGAATGGAAACAGTAAAATGTATAAAGCAGAAGTGATGATTGAATTGATTAATAGGTCAGGACTTATTATTAAAAAAGAAATTAATCCAGTAGGAGAAAATCATACTATTTTGGTTTGTAGAAAAAAATAAGACCGTTGGATAAAAACTGTTACATACAAAGCTATTGCTATATAAGAAATAACCAACTTTGGTTAAATGGAGAAGTTATATTTGATGGTAAGCAAAGTGATAATCTTAATTTATTTTTAAAAAGTGCTTATAGAAACTTGGAAATAAAATATTCTAAATTTTTTAAAATGGATAATTTGAGTAAAATTTCATTTTTAGCTGCTGAAACTATTTTTAAAAATATTACTTTAGAAAATAAAAATATTGCCATCGTATTTTCAAATAAAGCTGCTAGTTTAGACACCGATAGAAAGTTTCAAGACTCCATTAGTAATGTTGATGATTTTTATCCTAGTCCAGCTGTATTTGTATATACATTACCAAATATTGGAATTGGAGAGATTAGTATTCGACATAACTTAAA
>CAYPHN010000151.1:0-8601 GCA_964410265.1 uncultured Flavobacteriaceae bacterium
TTTTGAACGAGATAAATTAACAAAAAAAGAGTCAACCTATATCAGTATAATACAGTCCCAAGGCATTAATCCAAATTCTAGCATTGTTCTCTTTTAACATTTTTGTTAGTTCTTTGGTATAAAATTTAGGGTCAATGTGTACCACAGGTGGATTGTATTTAACAACAGCCGAATCTGCCATTTGAAACGAGTAAGCTCTAGGCATTATTTGAGCCGAATTATCAATTTTTTTTATGGCGTCTAAAACATTATAATCATTGTCAAAATAAAAAACATCTTTCATGGTTCCTGTTTTAAGAACTACTTCAACAACTCCTTTTGCATTATCAGTTTTCATATCAATATCTACCAATATTTTTCCTTTGATCACCTTTAAAAATTCTTCAAAAGTAGGAACAGTTTCTTTACTTACTCTACCGTAAGGAGCTTTTAATTTATAAGTTCTAATTTGAGTTAAAGTAAGGTCTTCAACCTTTCCTGTTCCAGTTGTAGTACGGTCAATACTTGAATCATGCATTAAAATTATATGACCATCTTTTGTTGTACGAACATCTACTTCTATAATATCTACACCTATTTTAATCGCTTTTGTAGTTGATGCGATAGAATTTTCAAAATTCCCATTATGAGCACCTCTGTGGGCGGCAACCAAAATAGTTTGAGACGATGGGTAATTAAACGCATTAAATGTTTTAGAAATATCTGTTTTCGTACTTGTGCACGACAAGAAAATTAAAGCTATAAATACTGAAATTATATGTGATTTTTTCATTTTTAGTAAAATAAAAATTTATTGAAACCAACTATCCCCGAGGCAGAGCCGTAGGGGTATTTCACTGGTTTCATTTTGACATGAATGTCAAAAACCAAAATTTGTTATTCTGATCCCCTTTCGGGGATGACAATTTATTGGAAACCCCGAGGCAGAGCCTCGAGGAATTCTCTTCTACAAAAGCTTATTAAACCGAAAATATTTTATCCAATTGAAATTTGTTATTTTTATTTACAGCATTGTGGAAAACCTTCTGCCATACTTTCTATGGCATAACCTTGGAATTCAAAATTGGCTTTTAATTTTGGTTAAAAAAAACCCTAACAACGTTTTTAATATTTAATCTCATAATTTCCTTTATTAAAATATTTATTTTTTATAATAATTTTTTGTTTTTCGCTATCGTAATTCCATATCTCTTTTTCAAGGAGTATATTTCCATCCAAACTTATTTCCTTTGGAACTATTTTAGAATGAATTTGTAATATATGCTGAAAACCAGTTCCTTTTATGTTGATATTCAATATATTATCACTCGTTTGATTGTAAGAAATTTCTGTTTCCCCTTTTCTATCTGTATGATAATAGATAAAACTATTTTCTTTTTTTGGATAAATTAATACGGTAGTAAAATCTTTCGAATTAACATCCCCTATATTGGTGTATGTCCTCTCAATATGCATAGGTATTATAGCACCTTCTTTAATATAAACAGGAAACTCATCCATAGGGTATTCGTTTTTAAGAGTAGTATTTCCAGTGATCAATTCCTTATCGTTAAAAAAATATCTCCATTCACCCTTTGGTAAAGTAACTTCTCTTGTATTTGAATCTACATAAATCGGCGCTACCAAAAAATCATCACCAAACATATAATGGTATTTACCTTTGTTTAAAACAGTTTGTAATGGTCTTCCACCATGATGTGCAGTAACCACATAATGATACATATAAGGAACCAATTCGGTATGTAACCAAGAAAATTTACGAATCACCTCTAACTCTTCTTTTGTTCTTTTCCATAATCTGCGCTCCCCATGACCTCCGTTCATAAAAAGTCCGCAAAATGCAGAAAACTGTGTCCACCTCATGTACAATCTTGGTGGAATTTCACTTCCGGAAAACCCTGCTACATCAGAACCAATAATATTGTAACCCAATTTTGCACTTTTTAAAACACTCTCGATGGCAGATTCAAATCCTTCAATGCCGTCTAGAGCGATGTCTACCTTATTGTCATTGTTATCAAGAATCATTTCATCAGTAACCCATTTATGTTCCTGATCTCCAACCCAATTAACTGGCGAAGCATCTATTGGGGAAAAACCTTCAGGGTGATATCCTCTATCAATAGACCTTGAAAGTGTTACAAATTCAGGATTTTGTGATAAGCCATGTTTATATTCTTCACGATAGTAGTAATCCATGTAGGTACGTGCAGTCATTAAACCATCATTGGTCTTTTTATAAAAAAATGGAACACCTGCAATTTCTGTCCAAAACATAGTTGCGGTTCCATCTAATTTCCATCCATCAATACCATAGTCAAATACATTTTGTTGCATTTCTCGCCACCATTTCATTGCTGCTAGATTGGTATAATCTAAAAAGCCACCCTTGCCTTTCCACCATTTGTTGACTTTGGCTGACTTTACCAAATAACCTTTGTTTTTCGCATTATAGTACCAATTATCTGAATTTTTTATTTGGGTATCTTTACTGTAGTTGTTTACCATAGAAGTCATCCATAAAACAACTCTATAACCATCATCTTGTAATTTATTAAACCAAACCTCCGGATTTGGGTATAAAAGTGTGTCTACTTCAAAATCATTATATCGCAAAGACCATGGGCTATCTAATATAATGGTTCTTACGGGTATATCATACTCTTTGTAGCCTTCTAATAATTCATCAACATAAGCAGCGGTGTTTACATCATCTTCCCATAACCAGTTTTCTAAAGCCCAAGCTGGTGTAAGCGGTGGATTACCATGTCGTTGCCCATTAAATGGGATGCCCCAAAATGGAAATACCCAATAAAAGTATACCAGCACTATAAAAAAAGCTATCGTGCTAATTGTTATTTTCTTTCCTTTACTCCAAGTCATACATTTAAAACTTTTTATTCTTTCTAAAAAACCTAAAATACGACAGAATCAATGCATAAGATAAAAAAGCAAAACCAAAGGCAAACAGTAAAACACTATATTCCTTATACATCTCGGTATACCCTTTTACAGCATCTATTTTTGAATTATAGCTAGCACCTAACAATAACATAAATGAGGCTCCTACTAAACTTATTAATACAATTACTTTGTTATATTTCCATTTAACTTTTTTTAAAGTATAATTTAAAAACAACAACCAAAAAACCCATGAAATAACTTGGTAGATATTTAATGTTCTAAAATAGTCGTGAAAAAGCCTTAACGGACTTGACCATAAATTATCTTGTGTATAAAACGGTCTATCTTTATACATCAGCACTTGTAATTTATCTTGTTCTCTATTTCTAATTATCTCAATTATCGCTTCTTCTTTATCTGTGGCATTAAAATTTTTCCAATTCGGAATTTTAAAAGCATTCCAAACAGAAGCAGCTCTACCATAACCATGAAAATCTAAACCACCAACCATAATTAGGTTGTTTTCAGTACTAAATTTTTTTATTTTTTGATAAAGTGCTCTATCATAATAAAGTTCTTTTCCAACATTTTCAATTTCGTAACCGTCAACTTGCAATTTTTTATGATAATCTAAAGTATTATGCTGCTTACTAAACCAATGATTGATCAACACAACACCATTGTAATAATGTGTTGCTTTAACTACTGTAGAGTCATTCATGCCCTTGGTTTCAAACTTATTCTTTAAGCCCAATAAACTCATATGGTTGGTTCCAGAAAATTCCTGTCCCGTCATAATAAATGGGTATGGAACGAATTTATTATCACGTTGTTCTTTTGCAAATTCAAAAGTTTTTACATGATTTGCATGATCTGTGATAAAAAAAGCATCAAAATTATTTTTTTTATGCCATTCCCATAAACCTTTTTGTGAAATAAGTCCGTCATGGCTATATTCTGAATGCGAATGCGTAGTAACCAAAACAGCATCCTTAGAATTATTTATTATCGTATTGTTTGGAAGAGGAATAAAAATAACTACAACAAAAAACGAAAACCAAATACCAACAACTAAAGGTAAGTTTGCGATTTGATTAATGAGATAACTTTTTTTATTTAAGCAGTGTTTTGAAAAAAAGTATTTATATAAGGAATTGGCAAAATAAAATCCTATAATCCAATACACTAAAATCACCAACTCTTCCAAGGCATAAAGAGAACGGTTAAAAAATAATAAAACACCAAGTACAGGTTCAAATATCACTCTCCAAATCGATATTTTGACACCGTATTCATTAACCGTTTCTATGGTTAAAGCATCAACAATATGTACAGAATAAGGAAAGACAAAAGCTAGAATAATCATAACAATTATAAGTATCCAGACAAAGTATTTTTTAATTTGTTTGTACATATTCAAAATTACATAAAAATAATGTTTCAAAGATACATTTATACCTATGTAGGGGCAACTTACTTTTTATCATATATACATCATATTTTATCATTTAAATATCATAAAAACGTCCGTAAAAAAAGAAAGGTTAATATGCTTTCATTTTTTACGGACGAATAAATTTACTGATTTTTCTTGCAAAAGATTATTTACTTCTCGATTGCAATCTTTAGAAGGATCAATATTTTAAAAACGTTTACATTTTTTTAATTTTAATATTTCTATACCAAACATCATCACCATGGTCTTGTAAACCTATATATCCTTTACTTGGAACATCTGCCCATTTAGCATTTAGTTTAGGGAATTTACTTCCAGCCACTAAATCATTCCATTCTGGAGTCCATAAGTGATATTCGACCACAGTTTCTCCATTCATTTTATGAATAACCGTTCCTTTGTAAACAATTATTTCAATTTGATTCCACTCTCCTACAGGTTTTGCGTTTTGTGGTTTCGCCGGAATCAAATCATAAAGCGACCCAGCTTGTCTGTTACCATCTTTACCTAATTTGGAATCTGGATGTTTTTCATTATCTAATACTTGCATTTCTGGAGCTGTTCGCCAAATTTGGTCGAAATCTTCACTTCCAAGGTAAAAGATTCCCGAATTACCACCTTCAGATATTTTCCATTCTAACTTCAGTGTGAAATTTTGAAATTGTTCATCAATAATAATATCACCACCTTCTTTATTTCCAGCTTCGCCACGACCAGATCCAAGACATTGAATCGTACCATTTTCAACAACCCATCCATTAGGGAAGTGATCCTTTTTATAGCCTCTCCAACCATTTGAAGTTTTTCCATCAAACATTAAAACCCAACCATCTTTTTTTTCCGCTTCAGTCAAAGTATTTAACGAAGATTCTTTTTTCTCAACTATCTTTTCTTCTTTAATTTCTTCTTTGACTTCTTTCTTTACTTCATTTTTACACGAAAAAAAGAAAACTAAAGTCAAAAGCATCATAATATTTCTAATCATTTTAATCATTTTTATTGTTTTTATTGTTTTTATTGTTTTATATTAATTATTTAGGCATATCAGGTAATGTCCACCCTTCTGCATAATTGTGTTTGATCAATTCTTGTGCAAACTGTTTGGCATTCATTGGATCTGTATATTCTTTTTTAAAGGTAGGGTGACCATCATGAATAGAGAAATTATCTTTTGTAATGATCTTAATAGATTCATCATCATTAATATTGGTAAATTTCATATTCTTACCGTCCCATTGCAATTCTTTATTTAAATTTTGTAAACGCACGGCAAGTACGCCCATAACCACCATTTCGTTAAACGGACCTGCCTCACTAAATGGTGACGAAGTTTCTAATCTGTTTTTTGGGTTTTCTTTTGCAGCTCTAATCCAATCTTGTTCATGTGACACTTCAATACGTCGTCTTGTTTTAGGTGCATTCGGTACTCTACCTGATAATAACCAAGGATCCATTCCGTAACATCCACAAATCAATTTATCTTTTGTTCCGTGAAAAATTACGCCACCACCAGCGTTATTCATGTTTTTCCCATCAGGCCATCCTTCTGGCTTATTTGGTTGTAAACCACCATCATACCAAGTCACTTCTACTTCTGGCAATGCCATTTTAAGATTAGACTCTCTTTTTGGAAAAGTTAACGTTACCTTTTCTGCATTGGGTGCAGAATCTGCAAGTAATAAAGTTGAACTACCCTGAACAGAGGTTGGGTAACCTAGCTCAAGTCCAACAAATACAGGATGTAAAATATGGCAAGCCATATCGCCTAGTGCACCAGTACCAAAGTCCCACCAGCCTCTCCAGTTCCATGGGGTATAAATAGGGTTATACGGTCTCTTTTTTGCAGGGCCTAAAAACAAGTCCCAATCTAAAGTATCAGGAGGCGTAGTTCCTTCTGGTCTCGGTTGTCCCTGAGGCCAAATTGGTCTATCTGTAAATGCCTCAACCTTAGTTACTTCTCCAATTTCATTATTGGCCAACCACTCAGTAATTAAATTAACGCCTTCACCAGAAGCTCCTTGATTACCCATTTGCGTAGCTACTTTATGCTTATTTGTTAAATTGGTTAATAACCTTGATTCATATACGGTATGTGTTAATGGTTTTTGTACGTAAACATGTTTACCCATGGCAATAGCATTGGCTGCAACAGTGGCATGCGTATGATCTGCCGTTGCCACCATTACCGCATCAATAGATTTACCCATTTCATCGTACATTTTTCTAAAATCCTTATATTTTTTTGCCTTTGGGTAATGTTTGAATACGCGATCTGAATATTTCCAATCTACATCACATAGCCCTATAATATTTTCAGATGACATTTTTTTTAGGTTACTAAAACCCATTCCTCCAACACCAACACCTACAATATTTAATTTATCACTAGGGGCCTTGTAGCCAAAACCACTAATTACATTGCTCGGTAAAATGGTAAATCCAGCCATAGCAACTGTACTTTTCCCTATAAAATTCCGTCTGCTTATTTCTTTTGAATCCTTTTTTATCATACTTTTAAATTTAGGTTAATTAACTTTTAATTTTATTTAACATTTTGCAAACTAAATGCAGTTTCAATTATTTTTATTGTTTCTAAAGCTTCTTCAGGTTTTACGATTATTCCAGCATTATTCTTTAACACCTCATAAACATTATCGTAAAAACCCATATAATTTCCTGGTAAACTTTCTACTATCTTTTTTCCCTTATCCGATTTTAATGTTCCCCAATATTTTTTATCTTCTGCACCCCAAGTTTTTGAATCTGGTAAGGTTCCTTTTTTTAATATATCTTCTTGCGGATCGATTCCAAATTTAGTAAAAATTCCTTTACTACCCTTTATTATATATCTCGGGCCAAGTTCTTCAACCAACATCCCAGCAGTTAATACAACTTTCAAATTTTTATATTGTAATACCAACTTAAAATAATCATCAATTGGTGAGTTTTTCCTCTCTGTTTTAATAATAGCCTCAAGGCTATTCGGTTTCCCAAATAGATCTATGGCTTGATCTATTAAATGTGATCCTAAATCATATAAATTACCACTACCAGGAGATTTTACATTTTTCCAACTCAAATTTACATATTCTGGCTTGAATCTGTCAAAATGAGCTTCGTATTCATATATTTCACCAAGCTCATTGTTCTTCAATAATTCTTTTACCGTTAAAAAATCAGCATCCCATCTTCTATTCTGATAAACAAATATTTTTTTTTCTACCCTTTTTGAAATATCTATCAATTCTTCCGCCTCCTTTGAACTTGTTGTAAAAGGTTTTTCAACAATTACATGTTTACCTGCGAATAGACATGCCTTAGCCATTTTAAAATGTAAACTGTTTGGCGAACAAACAGCAATTATATCTATAGATTCATCTTGTAACAAATTTTTATAATCTGAAACAACTTCTATATACGAATATTTCTTTTTTGATGCATTGGTCGATCTTTCTACAATTTTTTTTAATAAAAATCCAGGATGCACATGAATAAATGGTGCATGAAATACCCGCCCCGATAATCCATATCCAATAACACCAACATGAAATATTTTCTCAGCCATTTAACTTAAATATTATTTAAATACGTATAACTTTTTGCAAGGCTTTCAAATACAGGCATTTTAAACGATTCTTGTTCTAAAAAGAAATGTTTCATTCCAGATAATTTACTTTCAGCAAAAATTTGTTTAAAATCAATTACGCCATTTCCAGCTTCTGTAGAATCGTTTGGTGAAGACTTTTCCATGTCTTTGATATGAAATAATTCAAATCTACCTGGATATTTATTTATATAATCTATTGGTTCATAACCCCCTCGCTTTACCCAATAAGTATCCATTTCAAATGTTACCAATTTCGGGTCTGTATTTTCAACCAGAATATGATATGGCAACTGTCCTTCCATTTTTTCAAACTCAAAACTATGGTTATGATAAGCAAATTTCAACCCAGCCTTTTTGCATTTTTCTCCAATAACATTAAATTCATCTGCTATTTTTTTATACGCATCTATAGAAGCTCTACGCTTACTTTTAATTGATGGTTTTACTAAATAATCCATTTCTGTATTTACATGACTCTCAATCATTTGGTCTAAACCCTTTAATTGAACATTGGCATGACTACTTAATGGTTTCAGACCATAACCTTTCATGTATTTATTAAATTCTTTAGGTAATTTATTATAAAATTTCCCGTCACTATAACCTGCCGTTTCCACAATGTTATAACCTATTT
>CAYPHN010000152.1:0-6796 GCA_964410265.1 uncultured Flavobacteriaceae bacterium
TTACCAAATCTAAATTTGACAATAAATACGGATGTCGAGAAAGTGCTGTTGATGCGATTCGTCGTGCTACAGATACTATGTTGGCAGGTAAAGTAGTTGTAGTTGCCGGATATGGTGACGTTGGGAAAGGAACTGCTGCTTCGTTTAAAGGAACTGCTGCGAGAGTAATTGTAACCGAAATCGATCCAATCTGTGCCCTACAGGCTGCAATGGAAGGGTTTGAAGTAAAAAAAATGGACAATGTAATCGCTAAAGCGGATATTGTAATAACCACAACAGGTAATAAAGATATTATACAAGAACGTCATTTTAGAGCCTTGAAAGACAAGGCTATTGTTTGTAATATTGGTCATTTTGATAATGAAATTGATATGGCTTGGTTGAATGATAACTATGGCAATACCAAAATAGAAATCAAACCGCAAGTAGATCAATATAACATTGATGGCAAAGAAATTATACTATTAGCTGAAGGAAGATTAGTTAATTTAGGCTGTGCAACAGGTCATCCAAGTTTTGTAATGAGTAACTCATTTACTAATCAAACCTTAGCACAATTAGAATTGTGGTTACACCCTGAAAAGTATGAGAATAAAGTATACATGTTACCTAAATATTTAGATGAAAAAGTTGCTCGTTTACATTTAGAAAAGATTGGGGTAGAATTAGACGAATTAAGACCCGATCAAGCCGAATATATTGGAGTAAAGGTTGACGGACCATACAAGCCTGAATACTACAGGTATTAATAAAATTAATATCCATAACTTCTGAGTAAATACTCAGAAGTTATTTTTATTTAAAACAAAAAAAATATCCCTAATCATTTGATCAAATCATCATGAAAAATATTTTAGTCCCAATAGGAGATCATGAAAATGCAGTGAACACCTTACAATATGCCATAGATTTTGCCGAACAGGTTGAAGCAAAGATATACTTGGTTCATATCTATAGTAGTTCAAAAGTAAGTGGCTCTTTTGTAAACATGGATAATCTTTTACAAAAAGACAGCAAAGAAATTTTGAAAAGTCATGTGAAAAATGTGCATGTGAAAAATGTTGAAATAATTTCAAGTACCTTAAAGGGACATTCAATAATAGATACTTTAAAACAATTAATTAAATTGATAAACATTGATCTGATAATAACATCCACAAAAAATGATATGGCAGATGAGTCTATTTTTATAGGTAAAATTGCTGGGAATATCATTAAGGATACCGAGGTACCTGTTTTAGTTATTCCAACTGAAGCAAAGTTTAGACCAATTTCAAAAATTTTAATGACTATCAAATCGGGGTCAATAAAATCTTTAACTACTTTAGATTTGTTGGTTAAAATTCAAAATACCTTTAAATCAACCATTAATTTATTACAGGTTACTACACCAAAATTAGATGCATCAGAATTGGCATTAAATGAGAAGTTAAGTAGTTTAATCAACACCTTAATTCCGACCAATAATGCAACTGTTTTTCAAGGTGTACTCGAATTTTTACATGAAGAAAACCCTGATATGATTTGCGTTATAAGAAGAAAAAGAGGATTCTTTAAAAAATTATGGCAAAATGACAAGGTGAAAAAAGTTGATTTTGAGAGCAAAATTCCCTTGCTAGTTTTAAAAGGATTGTCGTAATTTGTTTTTTGAAATTTATGGGATTATAGCCCCGCCTGAACGAATTCATTCGGGCAAGTTAGTTGGTTAACCTCGAGTACAAAAGGGTAAATGTATATATTTTATACAGTGAAAATTTTAAAAAGTTCTACATTGGCATGTCGGCTAATGTAAAGCAAAGATTAAAAACACATAATTTAGGTCGAGTAAAATCAACAAAAGCATACATTAAATGGAATTTGGTTCATGTATAAGAATTTAAAACAAGAATTGAGGCTAGGACTAGAGGAAAATACTATAAATCTGCTGCAGGAAGAAGATGGAGAAAAATTAATGGGGCTATAGCTCAGTTGGCTAGAGTGCTTGACTGGCAGTCAAGAGGTCGGGAGTTCGAATCTCCCTAGCTCCACCTGATAATCAAAGAGTTAAATGAATAAATCGTTTAACTCTTTTTTATTTGCACGCAATTTGCACGCAAAATTCTCTTTTTTTGATTCCATAATTATTGTTAGCATTTCAATATAATTGAGAACATTTTTTATTTAAATGAGTATATTTTTCAAGATTCTTGAAAGTCATAACAAATTATTTTTAAAAATTTTCTTCTCGATTTATAAATGAAAGGGTTCTAAAAAAGATGTTTTTTTGAAATATTTAATCTAATCTAACAATTCAATTGTTAATATCGCTGATTTCCATAGTTAATCTCAATTAATTTTGATATCAAACAGAATCAATTTAAATTTTTCTACTGGTTTTAAATTTTGCTTGCAAATAAATGATACTTTTTACTTATATCTGTTTGTTATTCAATTATATGTGAACAACTAACCACCTCTAATTCCCCTTTGTTTCATCTATTTTCCTATTTTTATCCTAAGAATTCTACAAGATAAAACAAAAGCGCTTTTGTTCATTTATTAATTTCAAACTATATAAAATGGACAAATTATTTATTGACGAACGACTAGATCGTATCGAAAGACTATTAACAGTAAACAAGGAAGTTTTAACCTTTGAGGAGACCTGTGACTATACAGGAATATCTAGAAGCTATTTGTATAAACTTACAGCATCTGGTAATATACCACATTCCAAACCCAACGGGAAAATGATCTTTTTTGAAAAAAAGAAGCTCAATGATTGGTTACTTCAAAACAGGCGAAAATCCAATTCAGAAATAGAAGCAGAAGCAACCGATTACACCTTCAGAAATAGAAGAAAATAAAACCTTTCTAATTCACCTTTAATTTTTGTTTAACATAAGCCATAGCTTAATACCTATGGCTGTAAAATTAATTATATGAAGCAAAACCCATACATAAGAGTAGGTACATCCTATTATAAAAAAGTTAAAGCACCAACCATTGCCGGTGATTTTAATGAAATACTCGTTAGTTGGAGTATTGAGACTATCCGACAGGATAACGGAAAGGATTATATAAGCAAAGTTCCAAAATATGATGGCTTTACTTGTATTCCCAGCCATGTAGATTTCAAACAGTCCTTTGTAGGGTTTTATAATACCTATTATCCATTAAGCAAGAAACCAAAGAAAGGAGGGTTTGAAACTACAAAAATATTTTTGGAGCATATTTTTGGTGATCAATATGAACTAAGATTGGACTACCTTCAAATACTTTTTTTGAAGCCTGTTCAGATCCTTCCCATCCAATGTCTTGTTAGTAAAGAAAGATCTACAGGGAAAAGTACTTACTTAAAATGGTTAAAAGAGATCTTTGAAAATAATCTTACCTTTTTAACCAATGAAAGTTTTAACAGCCAGTTTAATTCTGATTGGGCTAATAAACTTTTAATTTGTATTGATGAAGTTTTATTCAATAAAGAAGAGCTTACGGAGAGGATTAAATATTTGAGCACAACCAACACAAGCAAATTTGAAGCCAAAGGAAAAGATAAAAGAGATGTTGAGTTTTTCGGGAAATTTATCTTATGCAGTAATAACGAAGAGAACTTTATAAAAATTGATGCAAACGAAACAAGGTTTTGGGTGATAAAAGTTCCATCCTTTGAAAAAGAAGACACTCACTTCTTATCTAAGCTGATAGATGAGATCCCCGGATTTCTATTCTATCTGAAGAACAGGAAAATGTCTACCCAAAATAGAACCAGGATGTGGTTCACTCCACAACAGATTAAAACCAAAGCCCTAAAACGTTTGGTTCAAAATAATAGAAACAGGGTTGAAAAGGAATTAGTTAGCATTATTATTTCTGTAATGGAAAAGTTTGATCAAAAAAACGTAAAACTATGTCCAATTGATGCATTAAGTGCACTCAATAAGACAAGAGTAAAGACAGACCTGACACAACTCAGAAGAATACTAAAAAATGATTGGAAATTAACCAATATAGGAAACTCAAATAGCTATCAAAAATTTGTGATTTTAAGTGATGGTGACATAGTACTTGTTGAAGCAAAAGGAAGGTTTTATACCATAGATAAAGATTTTTTAACGAAGAATTTTGATGATTTGATGAACGATGACTAACTCCTTATGTTTTATAAGGGCTGAAGCTGTCATCACTTTATCATCATTTAGTCATCAAAAATAAAAACGATGAGGAGAACACCTTTTTTTAAAGCCTGATTGATGAAACGATGAAATTTTGATGAAGACACAAACATATATAGTATATACTCTAAACTCATATCCTCATCAAAACATCAAAATTTTATAAAAATGAAACCGGAAGAAAAAAATTAAGATAATGCCATTGAAAAGAAAAAAAATGACTTGTGAAATAGCCCGTAATATTTGCATCGTGCAAGCACTGGCAAAATTAGGGCACTTTCCCAAAAAAGTATCGGAAAAAGAAGCTTGGTTTCTAAGTCCTTTCAGGTCAGAAACACAAGCCTCTTTTAAAGTTGATAAAATCATAAACAGATGGTATGATCATGGCATGGGTAAAGGAGGTGATTTTATAGATCTGATTTGTTTGACATGCAGGTGTTCTGTAAAAGAAGCTTTAAAGATTCTTCAAAATAAAAATATCTTTTTTTCTTTTCAACAGCAGCCTATTTTAGAAAGTAAGAAAACTGGATTAAATATCCGTGAAATCAAAATCATTACACACCTAGCATTAATTGAATATCTACATGTTAGAAAAATACCTTTAGAAATTGCCAGGACCTATTGTAAAGAGATCTGGTATGAATTTAAAGGCAAAAGCTATTTTGCAGTTGGTCTTAAAAATCAATCCGGAGGATGGGAGCTTAGAAACAAATATTATAAGAATTCTGTTTCTCCAAAAGATGTCACGTATATCCAAAATTCAGATAAACTTCAAACAAAAAATAATCGATTAATCATAACCGAAGGCATGTTTGATCTACTCTCTATGCTTACTTATTATCCTGAATTTAGAAATGATAATACTATAGATTTCCTTGTATTGAACTCCACGGCTTTTGCAGATAAAGTAATAGAGTTTTTAAATACTTATAATACCATTGCATTGTATTTAGATAATGACAATACAGGAAAAAGAGTCACTCAAAAGTTATTAGATTTTTCTAATAACTGTACTGATAAATCCGGCTTGTATAAAAATCATAAAGATATCAATGAGTGGTTGGTATCTAATTAAAAAGCAAATAGAGACCTATTTGTTTTACCCCATCATTACCTTTTTTTTAAATGAAATTTAAATGAAGGGGGGAAAAGCAAGAGGGTAACACGCTAAAGCGATGTTACAATTTCCATACATCAATACATTACTGGTAATTAGCATTTTACGTGATGATTTCATTTCTTTAGACTGAACCATCTTATCAATTTTTAGTAAAAATATTTTTTAAGTCAGTAAAATCAAGGAGTTTTTTAGTAAAAAATATTTATTCTTATATAATCAACGAGAAGAAAATCAAAATTATAACGGCCTAATTAAACGCCTTCTCCTAATATCAATAGATATCGGTATGGGCGAATTATTATAAAATGATTGTGTAAATAGAAATGTTATTTCGTATCGGATAAATCAAAGATTATGATGTGGCCCAATGGGATGGTTTATTATTTCTCATAAAGGATAAGTGCTAGTTCCTCTACTTTCTTAAATTCAACATCCGAAGTAATTAAAGGTAGATCTAAATATAAAGCTGATGCAATTATTATACTGTCCGGAAGTTTAGTTTTGTAAGCTTTTCTTACTCGTATGGTTTCCTGTTTTACATTGTTGTTTAAATTAATCACTTTGCATTGTGATACAAATCCTAGTATTACCTTTTCTTCTTTTGTAGTAATGCCTTTATAAGCCAACAATTCTAACTCGGTAATAACAGATATATACAATTGTTTTTGGTCGAGTAATTCTGCTAATGTTTCATCTCCATTTAATAAATAGAGGATAATATTTGTGTCTAAAAATAGCTTATTCCCATTCATTACGTAGCTCTCTTTGTATTTTTAGTGCATCTTTTTTTAAACGGATTTTTCCACAGTATTTATATACATCAACACCGATTGGTTTAATCTCTTTAGTTAATTTTTCTAAAATACTTCTAATGCTTTTTTTTGTAGCACCTTGTCTTAATACAGTTACCATAATCTGATTTTATTTTACAAAGATAATTTTTTATTTATTTGTTTTCTCCTTTTTAATAGATCTATTTTTTAATGATTGTTTTCTAAGATCAAAATTATCACTCCAAAATTGGGTATCGCAATTTGCGATACCAAGATCTTGATATTAGATTCTGGGGTGTCAAAATTGTGGAACCAATTTGGTGCCTTAAAATATTTTTAAATCAAAGGCTGATTACTTAATTAAACACTATGCATTCAATAATCTTCAAATTCCTTTATGCGGACGGCTATTTGTAAGGATAAACTTTTATGATAGAATTGTTGAAGGAGCACGGTAACACACCTAACGAAACTTATAATGGTGTCCTATTAAATATGAAACAATACACTTTACATTTTTAAGAAATTAAAAAAAAACAGAGTAATTCTAAACCAAAAAAGCACATGTAATTATTGCACTATTATCTAGTTTGGATTATTAGAATTTTTTTCTAAATAACTCATTTTCTTAGAATTCCCTTAAATGGGACAAGTTTTTGTAAATGATTCGTGGAAATTGCACCTCTTGATGATGCCGAGAAAAAATCCATCTATACTTTGATTGATTCGCTTATTTCTAAAAAAAGGTT
>CAYPHN010000152.1:6816-8545 GCA_964410265.1 uncultured Flavobacteriaceae bacterium
CCTTATTGCTTCTTAAAAAACATAAAAAAATCCACAACTTTCGCTGTGGTTTCTTATTTACTTTTACAACATTATTTATTTAACATTAAATTGATATTCTTACCTTTTAATTCCTTATTAAAAGTAGTTTTATCAAAAGGACCATAAACGTGATTTTGGATTCTATTGTAAAAAACACCTCCATCATCATACTCCCAAGTAGTATCAAAATGCTTGTCGATATACCAATAGCTTTCGGTTTTATCAAACCCTATACTTTTAGTTATAATCCATCTGTCATTAGATTCAGCAAGTTCTATGTAATCTACTGACTTATCTTCTCTTGAAGGTATAATTGGTATTCCACCAGTACAACAATCTTCTGGATTTTCTCTACCAATACAGTATATAATTACACGGTCGTTTATTTTATCTCCCTCTAATAATGTGAATTCTCTTCCCAAATTGTTGTCTCCCCAAGATTTACAATCACAAGAACTTAATAATAGTAGAACAAACGCTAATGAGGTGAAAAAAAATAGTTTGATTATTTTTATTTTCTTCATTTTACTTTCTTTTAGGTGGAGCTAAATTTACAGACCCTGTTCCGTAATAATAAGCTCTAAAACCGTGAGTATCATTTAATCCAGTTCGAGTACGTTCAGCATTTATAAAAGTTCTACGCATTAAAGAACCTCCTTTGTTCCAATCATAATCTGTTGCTCTGCCACTTTTTAGATTATAATCATTAACTATTTGTACTTTACCCCAAACCCTATCTGTCAACTTCATATTTACACGACCTAAAGCATAAACAGTAGCTCTCAATTTAGAGTTTAAACCAGAGTTTAATAAATTATTCTTTGAAAATAAATTTATAGGTGTTGACTCATTAAGGTTTTGAAAATTAGAAGTATTAACATCTCCAAAATCCAACTTGGAAGCATCGATATAGAGCATATTATCTGGTGTTGGGTTATCTAATGCTCCAACATTGTTTTTAGCCCAATCAATACCCTCTGAAACAGTAACAACTCCATCATAATCAGGTCTATCCTTTAAACTATTGTAATTACTAACCAATTTATTAGCAGCAGCTCCACTTTCCAAACCTTCAGCTCCCTTATTTTTTGAAAGAGCTTCCTCATTAGACATTCCCTGAGTGAAATCGCTAGCATCCATTACAATAGCCTTTCCTTGTAAACCTTGGTCATCTGTTCCTAAAAATGTTCCATCTGTGCCATAAATTGGAGAAAAAGCAGCACGACCATCTGGATCAATAAACATAATAGGATTATTCATCATAGAATTATACGGTGTATAATCCATAAAATCTTCTGCCAATGGGTCAATCGTTGTCCAGCGTCCTAAATCAGGCATATAATTTCTTGCTCCAAAATCATATGTATTTAATCCAAGTTCTTGTTCGTGTTCTTTCCCTTGATATTTATAAGGGTTTTCAGTACCATTTATTATGTTATTATACCCTTTATGTTCAAGTCCGAAGGGGTAATAATGATTTTCTTCTTGTATCTCTAAAGATGGTGTACTTGTAGTACTTATGTCTTTATAAGACAATCTGATATTCCCTAAGTGATCTTTAAATTGGTACACATAATCATAGCCACCGGAACCATCAGGTGTGGTGTAACCTTCAGACATGTTAAAGAACTCTAATTGATCATTCTCATAAACATAATTACCTACATAATCCTTTAAGCGTTTTTTTTCTGCGGATACCCTTTTTTTA
>CAYPHN010000153.1:0-8452 GCA_964410265.1 uncultured Flavobacteriaceae bacterium
AGCAGGATTAACCACACAAAAAATGATTCCGTTCTGCGCTATTTATTCTACATTTTTACAAAGAGCCTATGACCAAATAATACACGATGTTGCGCTTCAAAATTTACCGGTAATATTTTGTATTGATCGGGCAGGTTTGGTAGGTGAAGATGGAGCAACACATCATGGTATTTTTGATTTGGCATATTTACGTTTGATACCCAATATAATTGTTTTTGCACCGATGAATGCTATAGAATTACGAAATATAATGTACACTGCGCAACTTGGATTAAAACAACCAATAGCAATTCGATATCCAAGAGGAAGGTGTCAAATTATGGATTGGAAAAATACTTTTCAAGAAATTGAAATAGGAAAAGGAGAACAAATAAGTTCTGGAGGTAAACTGGTAATTTTAAGTGTTGGTACGATTGGTGAAAACATAAAAAATGTCATAACTAAATTTTCAAAAAACACGATAGCGCATTATAATATGCGTTTTATAAAACCTTTGGATATGAACCTGTTGGATAAAATATTTACTACATTTGACAAGATTATAACAGTCGAAGACTCTGTCATTACAGGAGGATTTGGTAGTGCTATTTTAGAATTTTCCAATGATAAGAATTATAAAAATAAGATTATTCATCGAATAGGAATTTCAGATAATTTTATCGAACATGGAAGTATTGATGATTTGTTTAAACAGGTTGGTTTAGATGAAAATTCTTTACAAAAAAGTATCCAATCTATTTTGAACAGACAAATTTAAATTTTGCATGAAAAAAATATTCACTTTATTAATTGTTGTTTTTTTATTTTCCATTGCCAAAGCACAGGTAAAGGACTCTGTAAAGATGATTACAGATGCCGAAATATCGAAAGGTATTGATTTAAGTGTTGTGATTATTAAAATGGAAATACTAAGGTTTGACATAAACAATAGACCAATTAGTAATGAAATCTATAAAACTAATGACTCCATTAAGAAGAATAGATATGTTTCTATCAATATAAAATTATTGGATTCGTTGCTAAAACCATATTATTTTACTACAAATAATTCTCAATATCATGATACAATAAAAGATATTCGTAAAATTAAACCAAAATACAGAAGGGTTGTAAATGCCTATACTTTAGACACAACCTATGTGTCTTTACCAAAATTTATTGGAAATATAGCTGTTAAAAAAACAGTAGGTTTAGACACATTAAAAATTGTAAAATCTGTTGTAATTGATAGCATTAACAGAACAAAAAAGGCCAAAGCTCCAGTTTGGTGGAAGGCAAAAAACAGTATCGGTTTTGATATTAATGAGATTGCCTTTATAAATTGGAATGCGGGGGGTAGCAATTCTATCTCAGGGATCCTTAAGGTTTATTTTGAAAGAAATTATGATAAAATTTATACCCTTTGGCAAAATAAAATTTCTGTTCGATATGGATTGAATGAGCAGGAAGGTAAAGGCTTGATTAAAACCGATGATGAAATCAGATTTAGTTCATCCTTTGGTTATAGAAAAGATTCTGTCTCTAATTGGTATTATTCAGCAAAATTTAATTTTAATACACAATTTACAAATGGCTATAAATATCCGAATACGGATAACCCTATCTCACGTTTTTTTGCACCGGCTTATATATTTCTTGGTTTAGGAGCTCAATATAATCTTACAGAGCGTAATTTTAATCTGTATGTATCACCAATTACATTAAAATCAACTTTAGTTTTTGACGAACAACTTTCAAATGATGGGGCATTTGGTGTAGAGAAAGGAAAACGATCTCGAAATGAATTTGGTACATTAATACAAGGAAGTTGGGTTGCAGAGATTTTCAAAAATGTAGCGATGACAAATCAATTGAGTTTATACACCGATTATTTAAACAATTTTGGAAATATTGATATAGACTGGGTTTTAAAATTTCAATTTAAAATTAATAATTTCTTAGAAGCCAATTTTAGGACACACCTTATTTATGACGATGATATTAAATTTGAAACTGGCGTTGATCTAGATGGGAATCCATTTTCATATGGTGCCAGAGTACAATTCAAACAACAACTTGGTATCGGTATTTTATATAGGTTTTAACTACTTACAATTGAAACCATTGATTTAGTTCAAATCAATTCCCTTTATTTTTTTATGTAATAAAATTGCATTGCCATCTGAAAAATTTGCAATTAAATTACAAATATTTAAAATTCTTGTATACAGGTCGTCACTAATTTCTTTGTACTTATCGGGTAATAACAAAAGAATTAGTTTATCATAATTTGATGCTTCATTATTATAGGTATTGTTAATTGCTTTTATAAAAACATCTAACAAATCTCCAATAATTTTATAACCTGCAATTTCTTTTTCAACCACATCTTTGCTTTGGTAAATTCTCTCTACACTTAGTTTTAAAATATCGTGTATTTGTGCTTCATATTTACATTTTTCCAATAATGAAATATGGAAAGTTCCTTTTAAAATAGCCTCTTCATTTTTAATAAAAATTTTAACCGCTTCATTAACTAAATTGCCAATAGCCAATGCTCTTAAATAACTAATTCTATCTTTTGTGTTTTTTAAATTGTGATATTTTTTTGTGTTTATATTGTCTCGAACAAGGTTTATTAAATATTCTAAAGCATAATCTTCAGAGATCAAGCCCAAATTAATACCATCTTCAAAATCAATTATGGTATAACAAATATCATCTGCGGCTTCCACCAAAAAGGCTAAAGGGTGTCGCATAAACGCAATATGACTATCATCTCTTAATTTTGGCAAGCCCAATTCACTCGCTACCTCTTCAACAAAATTTTTATCTGCTTGAAAAATACCATATTTTTTGTCTACAATATTGTTACTTGATCTTTTAGGTAAAGATTCTTTTGGATATTTCATAAAGGCTCCTAGAGTTGCATATGACAATCGCAAACCTCCTTCAATACCATTTTTAGATTCGGTTAAAATTTTAAAACCATTTGCATTCCCTTCAAAATCAATAAGATCCTGCCACTGTTTTTTATTTAAACTATCTTTAAATACTTTACCATTTCCGGATTTAAAATATTCTCCTATAGATTTTTCTCCACTATGGCCAAATGGTGGGTTACCAATATCATGAGAAAGTGCAGCGGCGGCTGTTATGGCACCAAAATCATTTGCCTGATACCCTTTTTCTGCAAGATTTGGATATTTTTTTATTAAGTGTTGTCCAACAATTCTACCTAAAGAGCGTGCAACTACTGAAACTTCTAAACTATGCGTTAACCGTGTATGAACAAAATCGGTTTTTGAAAGTGGTACAACCTGAGTTTTATCTTGTAAACTTCTAAATGAATCCGAAAAAATAATTCTGTCATAATCAACTTCAAAGCCTAATCGTGTTTCGTCTTGATTTTTTCGTAATCTTTTTTCAGTATCTCCAAACCGTTTTAATGATAATAGTTGCTCCCAGTTCATTTATAAAATTTTGAGCTAATATAATGTTTGTTTGATGAATTTTTCACATTAAAATCATCTTATTCATTAACTAAAAACTTATAGTTTCTTATTTATGAGCTAATTTTTACCCTTGCTCAATTATCTATTGGATATGAATCTATTGAGACAAACAATGAGATTGTTCTAAAATAAAATATCACTTTGAAAGCAGTAATTTTACAGGTCAAAAAAACCTTTGAAAACAACATGGTTTCCAAAAGTAAATTCTCAGGGGGAAAATATTTATTTTTAGATATTACGACCCACACATTTCACAATCATCCGGATTGTTTTGCGCATTGATTAGCATTTGTTTAAGTTCATCACCGGTTAAAGGTTTTTCTTCTACTGCTCCAGCAGGTAAGTCTTCTGCTTTTTTAGAAACCGTGAATTGAATTGCATTTACAGCAGATTTTGTACGTAAATAATACATACCTGTTTTTAAACCAGATTTCCAGGCATAGAAATGCATCGAGGTTAATTTTCCAAAATCGGGGTCTTGCATAAACAAATTCATAGATTGCGATTGGTCTATAAAATATCCACGTTGGCGAGACATATCAATAATGTCCTTCATGCTCATTTCCCATACCGTTTTGTATAGATCTTTTAAATCTTGAGGAATAATGTCAATATGTTGAATAGATCCGTTTGCACGCATTATTTCTTCCTTCATATCGTTGTTCCACAAGCCTAAATCTACCAAATCCTCAAGTAAATGTTTATTTACAATAATAAATTCTCCCGAAAGTACTCTTCTTGTATAAATATTGGATGTATATGGTTCAAATGCCTCATTATTTCCCAAGATTTGTGAGGTAGATGCAGTTGGCATTGGAGCAACAAGTAATGAGTTTCTAACGCCGTTTTCTAAAATTTGTGTGCGTAATTTTTTCCAATCCCATCTTCCGCTAAGGTCATCTTCACTAACATTCCACATATTAAATTGAAATTCACCTTGTGATATTGGAGAACCTTTATAAGAAGAATAAGGTTCTTTTTCTTTGGCCAACTCCATTGAAGCCGTAAGGGCTGCAAAATAAATAGTCTCAAAAATTTCTTGATTTAACTTTTTAGCTTCATCGCTAGTAAAAGGCAAGCGTAATAAAATAAAAGCATCTGCTAATCCTTGAATACCTATGCCAATTGGACGATGGCGAAAGTTTGAATTTTCTGCTTCCTTTACAGGATAATAATTTTGATCAATAACACAATCTAAGTTCTTCGTAATTTTTTTAGTTACTTTAAAAAGTTTTTTATGATCAAAATACTTTTCTCCTTTTGTATTTTCACTGATATACATTGGTATAGCTATGGACGCTAAATTACAAACTGCAACTTCGTCTTTAGCAGTGTACTCCATTATTTCAGTACATAAATTTGAAGAGCGTATGGTTCCTAAATTCTTTTGATTTGATTTGCGATTGGCAGCATCTTTATAAAGCATGTATGGATTACCTGTTTCAATTTGCGCTTCTAATATTTTTTCCCAAAGTTCACGTGCTTTAATAGTTTTTCTTCCTTTACCTACTTTTTCATAACTGGTATACAATTTTTCAAATTCATCACCATAAGTATCAAATAAATGTGGGCATTCATTTGGGCACATTAAGGTCCATTCTCCATTTTCTTCAACTCTTTTCATAAAAAGATCTGGAATCCACATGGCATAGAACAAATCCCTTGCACGCATCTCTTCTTTTCCGTGATTCTTTTTTAAATCTAAAAATTGAAACACGTCGGCATGCCAAGGTTCAATATAAATTGCAAAAGACCCTTTGCGTTTTCCCCCACCTTGATCAACATAACGAGCGGTATCATTATAAACCTTAAGCATTGGTACAATACCATTTGAAGTGCCATTTGTACCTCTAATATACGAACCTGTTGCTCTAACATTATGCATAGAAAGTCCTATTCCGCCTGCAGATTGAGAAATTTTAGCTGTTTGTTTTAAAGTATCATAAATTCCATCAATACTATCTTCTTGCATTTGTAATAAAAAACAGGAAGACATTTGTGGTTTTGGTGTTCCGGCGTTGAATAAAGTAGGTGTTGCATGTGTAAAATATCTTTTACTCATTAATTCATAAGTTTCTATCGCTGCATCGATATCTTCTTTGTGAATACCTATTGAAACTCTCATTAACATGTGTTGCGGACGCTCAACAATTTGTCCGTTTATTTTTAAAAGATAAGATCGCTCTAAAGTTTTAAATCCAAAAAAATCATAACCAAAATCACGATTATAAATTATTGTTGAATCTAGTTTATCTGCATTATCCATGATGATTTGATAAACATCTTCAGCAATCATTGATGCTTTTTTATCGGTTCTTGGATTTACGTATTCATGTAGATCAGTTATCGTTTCACTAAACGATTTTTTTGTGTTTCTATGTAAGTTAGATACGGCTATTCTAGCAGCAACTTTTGCATAATCAGGATGGGTAGTGGTTAGAGTAGCGGCAATTTCGGCTGCAAGGTTATCTAATTCGGAAGTCGGCACCCCGTCATATACACCTTCAATTACTCGCATTGCTACTTTTATCGGATCGACTAAATCATTTAAACCATAACATAATTTTCTAACTCTTGCGGTAATTTTATCGAACATTACCGGTTCTTTTTTCCCATCTCTTTTTACTACAAACATAATTGTTATTGTGTTATTGGTTAATTGTTGTTCTTCGACTTGTGGACATTTTTCCTAATGGAGAAAATTATTTTTTCACAAATTGTCATTCCCATGCAAATGAGAATCTTTCGATGATTCCATTCTATTCTCTAAATTTTTTAATACTAGACAATCAAGCGTAAATCTAAAATCGTAATTTACTAGAAATCTGCATCAAAACTTATACTCCCTGTGCCTCCAGATTTAACTCCGGCTTTTTGATATTCTGAAACTCTTTTTTCAAAGAAATTGGTTTTCCCTTCCAAAGAAATCATTTCCATAAAATCGAACGGATTTTTAGCGTTATAAACTTTTTCACATCCGTATTCAACCAATAATCTATCTGTAACAAATTCTAAATATTGGGTCATTAATTTAGAATTCATTCCTATTAAACTTACTGGTAATGACTCTGTAATAAAAACACGTTCAATATCTAAGGCATCTATTAAAATATCCGTAATTCTTTGTTTTGGAACTTTGTTAATAATATGGTTTTGATGAAGGTAAACTGCAAAATCTGCATGTAGCCCTTCATCTCTATTAATCAATTCATTTGAAAAAGTTAAGCCTGGCAATAATCCTCTTTTTTTCATCCAAAAAATGGAGCAAAAACTTCCCGAAAAGAAAATACCTTCTACAGCCGAAAAAGCAATTAGTCTCTCTGCAAAACTGTCGCTTTCTATCCATTTTAAAGCCCAATCTGCTTTCTCTTTAATGGCAGGAAAAATTTCAATTGCTCTAAAAAGTTCGTCTTTTTCTTTGTCGTTACTAATATAGGTGTCAATTAATAAAGAGTAAACTTCTGAATGAATATTTTCCATCATAATTTGAAAACCGTAGAAGAATTTTGCTTCTGAGTATTGTACTTCAGAAATAAAATTTTCAGCTAGATTTTCGTTTACAATTCCATCTGAGGCGGCAAAAAAAGCTAAAATATGCTTTATAAAATATCGTTCATTATCATTTAATTTATTGTTCCAATCTATTACATCCTGATCTAAATCAATTTCTTCAGCGGTCCAAAAACTAGCCTCTTGTTTCTTGTACCAATCCCATAAATCATTATGTTGGATTGGAAAAATTACAAATCTATCTTTATTTGGCGTTAAAATTGGCTCAATATTCGGCATTTTTTGATTTTTTTAATTGGAATTCAATAAATTACTATTAGATCTAATAGAGCAACAAATATGAATAAAATACTTGATTTTTTATTGTAAACTTATTCACAAATTTTGTTGAAATGTTTTTATTTGCCCTCAATTTTTTACAAAATTTAAGATTTTTTAGGGGTTTGAAAGACATGTTTTTATTGTTGAAAACTATTTTGATCAAAAAAAAGAGCACAAAAAATTATGCTCTTTTTTATTATTATTTAGTTTTCATAAAACCACTCAAATTCATTAATTTATAATCTTTTATATGGATCGTTTTATTTTTCTTAGAAATACGCTTAACATACATTGATGATTTCCCGCCTTTATCGTTAACCATATGCATTTCCATCATAAACCCTTTAGCAGCCTCTGGAATACTTTCAAAAGGATTACTTCTCAAAGATTTGTTAAAGTTAGCGAACATATTTTTTTGAAACAATCTAATATCTTGCGTTATCCATAAAGTCATGCTACCTTCTTCGGTTTTGGTTGTAAATTCTTCACAATTATAACCTAGTATTTTTTTGCTTTTTCCGGTTTTGGTAATTTTAGGTATTGAAATATCATCGCTTTTGGTTTCTTCAATAGCAATATCTTTTATAGATTTCATAGAAATAATTTGGGCCATTTTTTGTTCCTCCATAATTATTATCATCGCCTGATTTTCATCATCAATTACGGTTAGCATACCACCTGGAATTTTTTGTTTTTTTGATTCTTTGGTATCCATATTATTGATTTCGGTTGCCATATAGGAATCATTCTTTGTAAACCACATACTATAATCTATTTTTGTTGGGTTCTTTTTTTCTTCAATAACCATTTCCATGATTACATTTGTGTCAAAATTGTAAATATCTTCTACATCAATGTTTTCACCAGATTGAAAAAATGAATTAAGTAACAGTTCTTGGTTTTTTGCTTGATAATTTGGATCAATATCCAAAATGCTATCCATAGCCTTACCTGCTTCTTGTGCACCTTTTTCAGCCACTTTGTCAATAACCACCTGTTCTGCTGCTTGTTGCACTTGGTTTTTAAGTTTTTTTAAAAATTGGGCATTTGTGTTATTCGAAATTGATATACTAACGATTATGCTTAGTAATATGGTTTTTATATTATTCATATGTCTAAATTTTAAT
>CAYPHN010000154.1:0-8391 GCA_964410265.1 uncultured Flavobacteriaceae bacterium
AAATCGTGAATTATACAATCCTGAAATAAAACCCAACCTTAATTTAAGCAAAGAATCTTATAAAAAAAGTAAAGCACCAACCATCAATCATTTTTATGAAAAATTATTACTTCTAAAAGACAAAATGAACACCAAAACCGGACGAGAACTCGCTACTAAGAGACATCAATTTATGGAGCAGTATCTTACCCAATTCTATAACGAATGGAAAGGTGAAAAATAGTCAAAACAAAAAATTGAACTACAATTCTTTTCAATAAATCTAAATTAAAAATTTGGTTTTCTTTTTTCTAAAAATGCGGTAGTGCCTTCATCAAAATCTTCTGTTCCAAAACATTTCCCAAATTGTTTTATCTCTACCTTAAAACCATCTACACCATCCTTAAAATTAGCATTAACCGCTTTGATAGCCGCACTTATGGCAGAACCCGAATTGTAGGTTATTTTTATTGCTAATTTTTCACAAAGTGGCATTAGTTCTTCTTGTGGTACAACATGATTTACCAAGCCACTATTTTTAGCATCTTCTGCTGTAATCATTCCTGCTGTCATGATCATTTCCATGGCTTTTCCTTTCCCAACCAATTGCGGTAAGCGTTGTGTACCTCCATAACCAGGAATAACACCTAAAGAAACTTCTGGCAAGCCCATTTTTGCATTTTCACTTGCCACTCTAAAATGACAGGCCATAGCCAATTCTAATCCTCCACCTAACGCAAAACCATTTATAGCTGCAATTACCGGAGTATTCAAATTTTCTATAAAATCAAACAATATTTTTTGCCCTTTCTTTGACAGCTTAGCACCTTCTGAAATATCAAAATGAGCAAATTCGGAAATATCTGCTCCGGCCACAAATGCTTTATCACCACTACCAGTAATTATAATTGCTCTCACTTTTTTGTCAGCCTCTAAGGCCTCAAATACCTCGTGCAATTCATTGATGGTATCTTTGTTTAAAGCGTTTAGTTTTTTAGGACGATTGATGGTAATCTTAGCAGTTTTACCGCCTTTATCAACCAATATATTATTGTATTTCATAATTTTATTTTTAAATACCGTGTTTATTCTTTGGGTAAAGTTACAGTAAATACTGTTCCTTCATCATATTTTGATTGAAAAGTAATGGTACCATTATAGGCTTCTATAATATTTTTTACCATGGGTAATCCTAATCCCATACCACTTGATTTTGTAGTAAATTTCGGGTCGAATATCTTTGAAGCATCGTCCTCTTTAATTCCAATACCATTATCTTCTACCTCAATCACTACCTGATTATTATTTTCAAAAACTCTGACATCAATTTTAGAGTTTTCTTTATTATTCAGCGCATGAATTGAATTAGTAATTAAATTAGTAACAACTCTTGTCATTTGTATTTTATCTAATTTGGCCATTATTTCAGCCTTTTCAGGATAAAAATTCATAAAAGGTTCTTGAAAAATATCCAGTGCCTTCTTAACTTCGTCAACAATATTTAAATTTTCTTTTTTTTGACTTGGCATTTCCGCAAAATTTGAAAAAGCGGATGCTATAGAACTCATCGTATCTATTTGTTGAATTAAGGATTCACTATATTCATGTAGTTTTTGTTTAATATTAGGATCTTTAGGGTCAAACTTATATTCAAAACTTTGTACCGTTAACCGCATAGGGGTTAAAGGATTTTTAATTTCGTGAGCTACCTGTTTCGCCATTTCCCGCCAAGCAGATTTTCTTTCAATTTGAGCCAGTTTTACAGCACTTTCTTCAATTTGATCGATCATGCTGTTATACGAATTAACCAGATTGTGAATTTCTTGACTTGCTTCACCTAAAATAATTTTTTCGTTGGTTTTATTAAAATCAGTTTGCCCCATCTTTTCAGTAACATAGGCCAGCGATTTTGTAATATATTTTGATAAAAAATAAGCAATAGTAACTCCAATTGCTAAAATCAATAGATAAACCAATGACAACCGAATTAAAAATTCTTTCAATTCCTCGTCCTGAAAAGTATTATCCTGTAAATAAGGCACACCAATAACGGCTATAGGTTTATTTTTTGTGTCATGTAAAAATGTAAATGAAGACTTAAATTTTTTTCCGTCAGGAGAAGTTTTTGGTAATACCAACTTATGACTAGGATTATTTGAAATCTTATTTAAAATTTTACTTGAAAGATTTGCATTGGTAGTATCTTTGGTATATCTAACATGTGAGCTACGTAATAGTTTCCCTTGTAAATCATAAATATTGATATCTAAATTATGAATGTCAGAAATTTCATTTAATTTTTTTTCTAATATTTTTATTAAGAATTTGGTGTCCTTTGAATCGGCAAAATTTCTCTTAAACTCATAAGAAATAGCTGATTTTATAGCCTCTTCCTTCCTCTCTAACCTATTATTATGGTAATCTTCCGCCTGCTCCTTGAATTGATAAATGGTAATCGCAGCAATTAACATAGAGGCGATGATTACCAAAAAAATCATGGCAATAAAAATACGTGTTTGTAATGAAAATTTATTGTGTTTCATTTTCAAAATAATATTAAGATCCTATAAAATATTTTCTATAAAAGTAGGGATATTTTCAATAGGGTTCTCCTTTAAAAAATTTACAAAGGCAGACCCAATAATGGCCCCATTTGTTGTTTTTGTTGCCTGATTAAAAGTTTCTTTATTAGAAATACCAAAGCCAACTATTTGTGGTGTTTTTAAATTCATTTTCTCAATTTTCTTAAAATAGCGTTGCTGGCTTTCGCCGAATGAAATCTGTGCACCGGTAGTACTTGCAGAGCTCACCATATAAATAAAACCCGTTGAAATAGAATCGATAAACCTAATTCTTTCTATGCTGGTTTGCGGTGTTATTAAAAAAACATTTACCAAATCGTATTTTTCAAAGATAACTTGGTATTTTTCATGATATTCATCAACAGGTAAATCTGGTATGATCAAGCCATCAATTCCAATATCGCTACATTGCTTACAAAATTCTTCAACACCATATTGAAAAATAGGATTAAAATACCCCATAATCAACAAAGGAATTTTTACATCTTTTCTAATATTTTCTAATTGAGCGAATAACCTCTCTGATGTCATACCATTGTTTAAAGCCACTGTGCTACTGGCTTGTATGGTTGGCCCATCAGCCAATGGATCTGAAAACGGTAAACCTATTTCAATCATATCAACCCCCGAATTTTCTAAATTTTTAATGATTGAAACCGTATCATTTAAATTGGGATATCCTGCAGAAAAATAGATAGATAATAGCTTCTTTTTTTCTTGAATTTTACTTTTTATTCTGTTCATACTATATCGTCTTGAGTAATGAGTATTGAGCTATGCGCAAAGGGTACGATAAAATGCTTATTTACTGAACCCAATAAACTGCCCATCCTATTATTTAATATTAAAATAATCAATATAAGTGTTCAAATCCTTATCCCCCCTGCCTGATAAATTCACAACAACAATATCTTCTTTATTAAATTTCATTTTACCTAAAACAGCTAGGGCATGAGAAGATTCTATGGCGGGAATTATTCCTTCCAATTTACATAATTCTAAACCTGCCTGCATCGCTTCATCATCGGTAGCATTTAAAAATTCTGCTCTGCCCTATTTGAATAAATGTGCATGTTGCGGGCCAACACCCGGATAATCCAATCCTGCAGAAATAGAATATGGTTCAATAATCTGACCGTCATTTGTTTGCATCAACAAAGTTTTACTACCGTGAATAACACCTTCTTTTCCTAAAATACTAGTTGCAGCCGATTGCCCGGTATCAACACCTTTTCCAGCTGCTTCAACAGCAACTAATTTAACATTTTCATTTTCTAAATAATGATAAAATGCACCCGATGCATTACTTCCTCCACCAACACAAGCAATAATGTAATTCGGGTTTTCAGTACCTTCATGTTCTTTTAACTGCCACTTCATTTCTTCTGAAATAACCGATTGAAACCTAGCAACCATATCAGGGTATGGATGAAAACCAACAACCGAGCCTATAATATAATAGGTGTCTACTGGATTATTTATCCAAGCTCTTATCGCCTCATTTGTAGCGTCTTTTAAAGTTTTACTACCTGATAAAGCAGGTACAACTTTTGCGCCTAACATTTTCATTCGAGCTACATTTGGCGCTTGGCGAGCAATATCAATTTCACCCATATACACCGTACAATCCATACCAATCAAAGCACAAACTGTTGCTGTTGCCACACCGTGTTGTCCTGCTCCTGTTTCGGCAATAATTCTTTTCTTACCCAAGCGTTTGGCCATCAATATCTGACCAATGGTATTGTTAATTTTATGGGCTCCGGTATGGTTAAGATCTTCGCGTTTTAAATAAATTTTGGTTTGATATTTTTTAGATAAACGCTTGGCGAAATACAATGGTGAAGGTCTGCCAACATAATCTTTCAATAAAGAATGAAACTCTTTTTTAAAAGATGTTTCATACATTATTTTTAAGTAATTCTTTTGTAATTCTTCAACATTTGGATATAACATTTCAGGCACAAATGACCCTCCAAATTCTCCATAATACCCTTTACTATCTGCGTGATAAGCTATTTTCATTTTATCAGTATTCATACACCTTTTTCAAGGCTTTGTTTAAATTTTATTAATTTCTTGACATCTTTTAATCCGGGTTCTATTTCAAACTTACTATTCACATCAATAGCGTAACAATATTTAGATGCTTTTGTGTTAAAAAATTCTTTGAGTTTATCCAACTCCTCTAAACCAATACCTCCACTTAAAAAATATTGTTTTTTTAAGGTGTAATTCTTTAATAATTTCCAATTAAAAACTATGCCATTACCTCCTTTGTTTTTCCCTTTGGTATCAAATAAAAAATAATTGCAAACATCTTCATATGCTTGTAAAGCATCAAAGTTAAATTTTTCTCCAACCGAAAAAACTTTAATTATTTCTACCTCACTATTTAAAAGTTCCTTACAAAATTGTGGACTTTCAGCACCATGCAACTGAATAGCTTTTAAATCGTATTGTTTTACTTTTTCAAGGATAAATTCTTTGGATGCATCAACAAATACACCTGTTCTTTTTAACTTTTCCGAAGTTTTTGGAATCTCACCCTCAAAATTTCTTTTCGATTTAGTATAAAAAATAAAACCCAAATAATCTGGTTGCAATGCTGCAACACTTACAATATTATTTGAAAATTTCATACCGCAAATTTTGAGTTTCATTTTTACTTATTTTATAATTGTTTTAAAAAATTGATGGCTGATATACCTGGATCATCAGTTTTCATAAAATTTTCACCTATTAAAAATCCTTCAAATCCATATTGTTTTAAATCATTTATTGCCTTGACAGTACTAATGCCGCTTTCTGAAATTTTTACTTTATTTGAAGGAATTAATTGTGAGAGTTCTTTACTTGTTTCTAAAGAAACCTCAAAGGTTTTTAAATTTCTATTATTTACCCCAACCATATCCACAAAACTAAGGTCAGATTTTTTTAGTTCTTCTTTATTGTGAATTTCTAACAACACTTCCAAATGCAATTGATGTGCTAGCTTCGAAAATTCAATAATTTCTTTGCTTGTTAGTATAGCAGCAATCAACAAAATGGCATCTGCTCCATAAGCTTTGGCCTCATAAATTTGATATAAGTCTATTATAAACTCCTTACGTAAAATAGAAATTTCTACTGTTGCTCGCGCCTGTATTAAATCATCTAAACCTCCGCCAAAATATTTGGTGTCTCCTAAAACTGAAATTCCAGATACACCCGATTTTTCATAACCTTTAACCACATCAATAATACTACTATTATGATTGATTACCTGTTTAGAAGGGGAGCGGCGTTTGAATTCAGCTATAATTCCGCTACCTGTTTTTATACTTTTAGAAAGTGAAAATACTTTGCGAGAGTACAATGGTGTTTGCTGTAAAAAATCAATCGAAAGCAAACTTTTTTTAGCCGCTACCTCTCTTTTTTTATCTATAACTATTTTATCTAAAATATTCATTTTATTTATAACTAATAATATTTCTTTCTTTTATAACTAAAAATAGTTATTTCTTTAATACCTACAAGGTTTTGAAAACCTTGCAGGATACTTTTCAGGATACTTATTTGCTATTCCTATCACCTACAAGGTTAAAAAATCCTTGCAGGAAAACTATTTACTTAATTCAACTAGTTTTTTAAATCCGTTTAATGCTCTTTTACTTTCTAAAGATTCTATTGCTTTTGCAAATCCTTCTTTATGACTTATCTTTTCCACTACAGAAATTGCCAGACCAGCATTGACACAAACCACATTATTTTGTGCCTCTGTACCATTCCCGTTTAGAATATTCATAAAAATATTAGCACTATCCTTAACCGTTAGGCCTCCATATATATCATCTTGTTTAATCATTGCAATTCCTAATTCCGATGGATTAAACATTTTTTCTTCCTTATTCGTAATCATTTTGGTATTGTTGGTTAGTGATATTTCATCATAACCCGCCAAATCATGTAAAATAGCATAATTTTTATCTGTGTTTTGATATAAATAACCATACATTCTTGCCAGTTCTAAATTAAAAACGCCTACCATTTGATTTTTTGGAAATGAAGGATTTACCATAGGGCCTAACATATTAAAAAATGTTTTTACCCCTAATTCTCTACGAATTGGCGCTACGTTCTTCATTGCTGGATGAAATAATGGTGCATGCAAAACTGCAATTCCTGCCTTTTCAATAGATCTTTCAATTTTCCCATGATCATTGGTGAAATTGACGCCTAAAAATTCCAAGACATTGGAAGATCCACAATTTGAAGAAACACCGTAATTTCCATGCTTCGCCACTTTTACACCAGCACCAGCAGTTACAACAGAAGCCAAAGTAGAAATATTAAAAGTGTCTTTACCATCACCACCTGTTCCGCATAAATCAACAGTATTATAAGCTGATAAATCTATATGTAAGCAAAGATCAAGTAGGGCCTCTCTAAAACCATCGAGCTCATCTACAGAAATACTTCGCATCATATAAACCGTTAAAAATGAAGCTATTTGACTCGTATTATAGTCGCCTTTAGAAATATTCACCAAAACATTTTTTGCTTCTTCTTTGGTAATTTTTTCCTGGTTAATTAGTCTGTTTAAAATTTCTTTCATTTATTATTTAGTGTAATCATTATTCGTTAATCTTCTATTGGTCACCTATTCTCATCATCTCTCATTCTCAATTTTCAACCCAGTTCTTTAAAATTTGTTTTCCATGTGGAGTCAATATCGATTCCGGGTGAAATTGCACCGCTCTTACATCAAAATCTTTGTGTTTTAACGACATTATTTCACCGTTTTCATCAACAGAAGTTGCTATAAGATTATTGGGCAAGTTTTTTGAAACTACCCAAGAATGATATCTCCCTACCTCTAATTTATTGGGTAAGCCCTTGTACAATTTTTTATCTGTATTGGTAAGTTTTATTTCAGTAGAAACACCGTGATATACTTGGTCTAAATTCTCAATAGAACCACCAAATACTTCCGCAATAGCTTGCTGACCTAAACAAATACCCAAAATACTTTTAGATGATCCATATTGCTTAATAATTGTTTTTAATAAACCCGCTTCATCAGGGACGCCAGGCCCAGGAGAAAGCAATATTTTTTCAAAATTATTTACCTCATCCAATGTGAGTTTATCATTTCTTTTTACGGTTACATCACAATCTAGATCTTGTAAATAATGTACCAGATTGTAAGTAAATGAATCGTAATTATCGATTACTAATATTTTTTTCATCAGTAAAAATTTATTTTTTTATACATCTCATCCTCTTTTAAAGAAGAATGAGTTTAAATATTTTCAGCCAATTCTAAGGCTGTTTTCAATGCTCTTAATTTATGATACACTTCCTGCATTTCACTTTCTGCAGAAGATTTTGCCACAATTCCGGCTCCAGCCTGATAAAACAATCGATGGTTTTTACTTAAAAAAGAACGAATTATAATGGCGTGATTAAAATTTCCTTTAAAATCCATAAATCCAATAGCACCACCATAAAAAGTTCTATTTGTATTCTCGTATTTCTCAATCAATTGCATGGCTTTGTGTTTTGGTGCCCCCGATAAAGTTCCTGCAGGAAAAGTGTCAGCAACTACCTGATAGGTAATGGTATCTTTATATTTTTCGCCAATTACTTTAGAAACCAAATGAATTACATGAGAAAAAAACTGTATCTCTTTATAAGTCTCCACCTTTACATTACTCCCGTTTCTGCTGAGATCATTTCTAGCCAGATCAACCAACATCACATGCTCCGCATTTTCTTTTTCATCCTTTGCCAAAAGTTTAGCCGCTTCTAAATCTAATTCATCACTACCAGTTCTTTTAAACGTTCC
>CAYPHN010000155.1:0-8352 GCA_964410265.1 uncultured Flavobacteriaceae bacterium
GATCTTTGGAATTACCTCTTTACCAACACCACTTTCGCCAGTTACCAATACAGAAATATCCGTTGGAGCAACTCTTATGGCTTTTTGTAATGCAAGATTTAATAGGTTGTTGTTGCCAATAATTCCAAAACGTTGTTTTATGGTTTGTAGTGAGTCCAAATTTTTTTTAGTTAAAAGTTTATAAAGTTAAATGTTGTAAGGTTTAAAAGTTAATAAAGTTATAACGTTGAAAAGTTAACGATTATTTTTATTTTGCCAACAGCCAACAGCCAACAGTCAACAGCCAGTTACTAAACCCTACTACCAATTAAAGTTGCCGATGTACAATTATCAATTTTCACCATGACTAAATCTCCAATATTTTCATTTCCTTTCGGGAAAACAGCTACCGCATTTTGAGAATTTCTTCCCATCCATTGTGCATCCGATTTTTTGGAGTTACCCTCAATTAAAACCTCAACAGTTTTACCAACAAATTGTTCCATATGGTATAAACTGTGTTCTTGTTGTAAACTTATTATTTCAGATAATCGCCTCTTTTTTGTCTCTAAAGGTACGTCATCTTCCATTTTTTTTGCAGCAAGTGTGCCTGGTCTTTCTGAGTAAGCAAACATAAATCCGAAATCGTATTTAACGTATTCCATCAACGACAAGGTTTCTTGATGATCTTCTTCGGTTTCACCACAAAATCCTGTAATCATATCTTGAGAGATAGCACAATCCGGAATTATTTTTTTTACATTATCAATCAATGTCATGTATTCTTCGCGGCTGTGTTGCCTGTTCATTCTTTCCAACATTCTGGTACTTCCGGTTTGAACCGGCAAATGAATATACTTACAAATATTATCGTATTTAGCCATACTGTGTAAAACATCAATACTCATATCTTGCGGATTAGAAGTTGCAAAACGAATTCGTATTTTAGGTAGTGTAGTCGCAACCATTTCTAATAAATTTGAAAAATTGACCGCAGTTGCCTTGGCAATTTCAGAGGCATTTTTAAAATCTTTTTTTAAGCCACCTCCATACCATAAATAAGAATCAACATTCTGACCTAATAGCGTAATTTCTTTATAACCATTATCCCAAAGATCTTGTGCTTCTTTAATAATACTTTGTGGATCACGACTTCTTTCTCTTCCCCTGGTAAAGGGAACCACACAAAAAGTACACATATTATCGCAACCACGCGTTATTGAAATAAATGCAGAAACTCCGTTAGAATTAAGTCTAACCGGCGAAACATCGCCATAAGTTTCTTCTTTTGATAAAATCACATTGATGGCATCTTTACCATTTTCAACTTCTTTAACTAAATTTGGAAGGTCGCGATAGGCATCGGGGCCAACAACCAAATCAACCATTTTTTCTTCCTCTAAAAATTTAGTTTTTAATCGTTCTGCCATACATCCCAAAACGCCAATTTTCATTTTTGGATTTATCTTTCTTATCTTATTGTACTTTTGTAATCTTTTGCGAATTGTTTGTTCCGCTTTTTCGCGAATAGAACAGGTATTAACCAGTACCAAATCTGCCTCTTCTAAGTGTGGCGTTGTGTTGAAGCCTTCTTCAGCCAAAATGGAAGCAACAATTTCACTGTCATTCAAATTCATTTGACAACCGTAACTTTCTATAAATAGTTTTTTGTTGTTACCGTTTTTATTAGAAGTTACTAAGGCTTGCCCTTGTTTTTTTTCTTCAATAATATTTTCGCTGGCCATTTTCATTTTTTTGGATTTGCAAATATACAATCTAAAACTTATTTATCTGCCATTTTGACAGAATATTAAAATATAGAGGTCATTCGTGTACGATAAAAGATATAAGACCGCTACGCTTTTAGAATAAAGAATAAAGACTCAATTATAATGTACGTTGTACGTCCCTGATATAGGTTTGACCCCGGTGTACAGCAAACTCCTCAGACAGGAAAAGAAAGTTCATAGAACGAAAATCATTTTTTAATCATTTTAAATAATGAAAATTAATATAAACCGGTCAATACTAATCAGGGAAGTTCAATGTTATTGAAATTTTATAAACAAATCAACTTCTCCCATTTTTAAGGGGAGGTGCCCGAAGGGTAGAGGGGTTCAACTATCATTTTTATTAATAAAAGTAAACAGATCAACACTTTTTAGGCTTATCAAACTCATAACTCATACTCATAATTTATAACTCATTTTATCTTCTTCATGTTGAGATATTTATAAGGTCGTATTTTCTGTTTTTAATTTTATTTTGTTATATTTACTCCATTACTAACTAATTGCTTTCTCCTCAATACTTTAAAGCATACAGTTTCTCATATTTATATTTGAGTTGTAACCTATTTATTATATAACAAAAAGGAGGAATGTTCTTAGAATTTGGTATGTTAAAAAATCAAACCCATTCCATTAAAATGACATTAATCAAGCATCTATTTTCATTTCGAATTTTTCTTTTATTCTTTTTTCTTTTGTTAATCACCTCCTGTAGTAAACACAAAGAAGCACCACCTTTTCCTTATACAGAAAATGAATACCAACAACCCAAAACCAAAAGTTTTGAATTTTCAAAGCCAGATACCTTACAATGGGTAACTACCAAGATAAAGCCTTTACCAATTAAAAAATTCTCTTGGGACAAAATTCCATCGAAACCCATCGATATAGGTATTCCTTATAAATTGAAAGCTCCTTTAACTACAAAGCCATTTAACTGGGATAGTTTACCAAGTACTCCATTTAGTTTAGAAAATTTACCCAAAACAGATTTAGAAATAAAAGTAACCGTTTTGGGTGTTCCTAAAATTGTAAAAGCAGCTAGCCCTGTTGTATCACCACAATCATCTCGTGGCGTAATGCAAATAGATGGTAATTTTGGTTTGCCCGGAACAAATTATTGTAGTGTAAAAGATGCGTCTGGAATGCTTTGGTTTGGTACCAACAACGGTATTGCCAGATACGATTCAGAGAATATAGAAATTTATGGTGCCGATCAAGGATTAAATATATCAAGTGTATATAGTATGTTTTTTGATTCTAATGAGAAATTATGGATTACGGATAATTCTTATAAAACCTTAGTTATTGATTTTGATGCCAAACTTATTTATCAAATATTTATTTCTGATAATACTCTAGATGTTTATGGAATGATGGAAGATAATAAAGGTAGAATTTGGTATGCAAATAGAGATTTTGGTTATGTAATTGTTGATCTGAAAGAAAAGTGGTCGAGACAATTCAATCCAACAAATGGTTTATTGGGGCTTTTTACAATCACCCCCTTTCAAGACAGCGAAGGTCTTATTTGGCTTTCAACCATTAGCGGGACTAATATTTTAGATTTAAAAGCTGGAAAAAATATAACGCTTAGCAATAAAAATGGGTTACTAGATAATTTTGTTTCTTCTTTTTATGAAGATAGAGAAGGTAAAATGTGGGTCTCAGGAGGCGGTGGAGTTAATATCTTAAATAAAGAAAAAACTGAAATATCTTATTTTACAGCTAATGAAGGCCTTGATGGTATAGGTGCAGCAGCAGATATATTTCAAGACAAAACCGATAAATTTTGGATAGGCTCTGCAGAAGGCTTATTGTTTTCTTATGATACATCTAATGAGATTATAGAAAGATATAAACTTAGTAACAACAATAGTCAATTTGTTTTTAATTTATTAGAAGATAATCAAGGGCAAATTTGGGCTTCTATTGCTCAAGGAGGTTTGTATAAAATTGATCTAAAAACAGGTAAACCAGGAAATTTTACAAAAGCTAATGGTTTGACCGATGAAAGAGTATGGCAAACTTTAGTAGCAAAAGATGAAAGAGTTTGGATTGCTACCGAAGGAGGTATTGATGTATATGATCCAGAAGAAGGAACGATTAAACATTTAGGGCCTCGAGAAGGATTGGTAGCGGATTTTACTTATGCATTGATGGAAGATAGTAGAGGCAGAATTTGGGCTTCAGGTAATAATGTTGGTGTAAGTATTATTGACCCCCAAAAAGAAACCATAGAAAAATTAACAAAGAGAGAAGGATTAAAAGCCAACTCTGTCAGGTATACAATTGAAGATAAATCTGAAATTATTTGGTTAGGTGGAAATCCCGGTGAACTACATAAAATTGATCTAAAAAAATCTATATATAAGAGTTTAGCCATAGATACAACTAAAACCCTAGATCAGAATATTGTAATTTTTGAAGATAGTAAAAGTAATATTTGGGTAGGGACTAGAAGTAAAGGGATACAAATAATAAACCCTTTAAACAATACACGTGTAAGACTAACTATTGAAAACGGATTGGTTGATGACCAAATTATGTCAATTATTGAAGACAATCAGCAAAATATTTGGATAGCAACTATTAAAGGAGTTCAAAAAATTGATGTCATAAAACAAGAAGTAACCACTTTTACAACCAATGAAGGTTTAGCTGCCAATGATGTTTATGCTCTTTCTTTACAAAAAGGTGAATTCTTTTTAGGTACTTCAAAAGGAATCAGTATTTTATCAACTGCGGATAAGGGGGGAGACAAACCTGTTTGGGAGTTAAGAACCCTAGGTATCAAGCAAGGAATAATGGGGCCAGATATTGCTCAAAACGGTATTCATTTTGATAAAAATGGTAGGTTATGGGCCGGAGGGTCTCCCTTTAGAGAGCTTATTGTAATTGATGAAATAAAAAAAGATACCACTGCTTATCCAACTGCGATTACCGGTATTAATATAATGGATAAACCAAGAGTTTTTTATGATGTAAACCTATTAAAAGAAAAAAGAGCCAATTTAGATACTTTATGGAATAAAAACATAGCCTATAAATTCAATAAAACAGCAAAAGATTCTAGTTATGCGGCACAAAATGATATTCATTGGAGCAGTATAAAAGGTCCATATCATATACCTGTTGATTTATCTTTGCCCTATTCTCAAAATTATTTAAGCTTTAATTTTAATGGTAGTCAGTTTGCCAATCCAGATAAGGTAGTTTATCGGTATATTTTAGAAGGTATTGATAAAAATTGGAGTCCGATTAGTGATAAAACAGAAAGCGAGAACTATAGAGATTTACCTTCAGGTAATTATAATTTTAAAGTGGCCTCCAAAGGCTTTAACGGAGTTTGGAGTTCCCCCACAGAATTGAAGTTTGTTATAACGCCTCCTTGGTGGCAAACCTGGTGGGCTTATACTATTTTTGTAGGCTTATTTTTAGGCTTGGGCTTGGTAATTTTACATTTCCGTTCGCAATACCTAAAAAATGAAAACAAAATCTTAGAAGAAAAAGTAAATAAAAGAACCAATGAACTTCAGAAATCTATAGAAGAATTAGAAAATACGCAAAGTCAGTTAATTCATTCAGAAAAAATGGCAAGTTTGGGTGAGCTTACTGCGGGTATCGCACATGAAATTCAGAACCCAATGAATTTTATTACCAACTTTTCGGAAGTGAGTATAGAATTGATGGATGAAATGAATGAGGAATTGGATAAAGGAGCGTATGAAGAAGCCAAGGAAATATCTAAAGATATTGCACAAAACTTAGATAAAATCACCCACCATGGTAAACGGGCTAGTAGTATTGTAAAAGGTATGTTAGAGCATTCTCGAAATACTTCTGGTAAAAAAGAATTGACAGATATCAATGTGCTTGCCGATGAATATTTGCGATTGTCTTATCATGGTTTACGAGCCAAAAATAAATCTTTTAATGCCGATTTTAAAACAGAATTAGATGAGAGTTTACCTAAAATTGACGTGATTCCACAAGATTTGGGTAGGGTATTGTTAAACTTAATTAACAATGCATTTTATGCAGTTTCGTCTATACCAGACGGTGAAAGAGATGAAAATTACAAACCTAGAGTTATGGTGCGTACAAAAAAAATAAAAGATCAGGTACTTATTACTGTTGAGGATAATGGTCTCGGTATTCCGGATGATATTAAAGAAAAGATCTTTCAGCCATTCTTTACCACCAAACCAACCGGTAAAGGCACCGGTCTGGGCTTGTCTTTAGCCTATGACATTATTACGCAAGGGCATGGCGGTGCTATTGAATTGGATACAACTCCTGGAAAGGGAACTAAATTTTCAATTTATATACCTTTAAAATAGGTTTGGAAATAACAAAACGGAGATTGAAGAATAACAAAATACTATTAACTATTAAACAAATAAAAGACATGAGAATACTGGTAGTGGACGACGAAAAAGATGTAGAAATACTTTTTCGTCAGAAATTTAGAAAAGAAGTAAGAAATAAAAGTCTGGATTTGGTTTTTGCATTTTCCGGACAAGAGGCATTAGATATGCTCGAAAAAAGTGATCCACCCAAAGTAGTTTATATTTTTTCAGACATCAATATGCCGGGCATGACGGGATTGGAATTGTTAGATAAGGTAAAGTTACGTTTTCCTGAAATAAAGGTAAGTATGATCTCGGCTTATGGTGATAAAGAGAATTATGACAAAGCAATAGAATCTGGTGCAAAAGAATTTTTTACCAAACCTATAGACTTTAATTCGCTGAAAGAAGAAATAAAAGCATTGATGAACTAATGAAATAATTTACAATATGGTTACTAAAATACTTGTAGTTGATGACGAAGAAGATTTGAAAACTTTGATTAAGCAAAAGTTCAGACAAAAGATTCGAAATAACGAATACGATTTTATTTTTGCTGATAACGGTAGACATGCGCTTGAACAATTAAAAGAACATCAAGATGTTGATTTTGTGTTGAGCGATATCAATATGCCCGAAATGGATGGACTAACCTTGCTTACCAAAATCAAAGAGCGAAACTCATTGTTAAAATCAATAATGGTATCGGCCTATGGTGATATGGAAAATATTAGAATAGCTATGAATCGTGGCGCGTTTGATTTTATTACCAAACCCATTGATTTTAAAGATTTAGAGATAACCATAGAAAAAACCATAGCATATGTTGCTACTATAAAAAAAACTCTGCAAGCCGTAAAAGAGAACAATATTTTGCGTATGTATGTCGATGAAAACGTAATCAATTTTATGGGTAATAAAGAAATGCAGTCGTCACTTTTTGACAATGAAACAATTCACAGTACTGCAGTATTTGTTGACATTTGTGGTTTTACTTCGATTAGCGAAAAAGAACCACCCAATAAAGTGGTAGAAATGTTAAATGCCTATTTTGATATAATGGTAAAAGAAATAATAAGGCAAGAGGGTACTATTGATAAATTCTTAGGCGATTCTGTCATGGCGACTTTTAAAGGTGAGTATCATATAGATCGTGCTATTGATGCTTGCTTAAACATAAGAAAGGTTATAGATAATGCTAATATTGGCATAGGAATAGAATCGTATAAACCACAGGTTTCTATTGGTATTAATAGTGGAGATATGATATGGGGTAATATTGGTTCCTCCACATTAAAAAGGCTAGACTATACCGTTATAGGAGATGCTGTAAATGTAGCCGCCAGATTACAATCGGCAGCAAATAGAGGGCAAATTTTAATTAGTGAAACCAATTATAAAAAAGTAAAAGACTCGTTTAATTGTAAAAAAGTTGGTGAAATTGCAATGAAAAATAAAAAACTACCCCTTACTGTTTACGAAGTTTTAGATTAAAAACAACTTTGTTATTCCATTTCTAAAACAATAATGTATTCGTTATCGATAAATTCTTGTTTGTAACGAAAGAAATGATTTTAGTGGTAAAGCGCAATATACCAAATACTTATCTGTTAAGTTTTAAATAGTTTAAGCATTTTAATTACTTAAAAATAGGGATTTAAAAAATTCTGTATACTTTTGCAATCTCAAAAAAGATGTCCTTAGATATAATAAGGAGGTCTTATTGGGTAGATTATTTTAATAAAAACATATAAGAATGGCAAAGAATTTAGTTATCGTAGAGTCCCCTGCAAAAGCAAAAACCATAGAAAAATTTTTAGGAAAAGATTTTGTGGTAGAGTCTAGTTTTGGTCATATTGCAGATTTGCCTTCTAAAGAATTGGGCGTAAATGTTGATGGAGACTTTAAGCCAATTTACACAGTGTCATCCGATAAAAAAGCCGTGGTAAAAAAATTAAAGGCTTTAGCAAAAAAAGCGGATACAGTTTGGTTAGCCAGTGATGAGGATCGTGAAGGAGAAGCAATAGCCTGGCATTTATATGAACAACTAAAATTAAACGACGAGAATACAAAAAGAATTGTTTTTCATGAAATAACAAAAAAGGCAATATTAAAAGCGGTTGAAAACCCAAGAAGTATTAACTACAATTTAGTTAATGCGCAACAGGCGCGAAGAGTTTTAGATAGATTGGTGGGTTATGAATTATCACCGGTTTTATGGAGAAAGATAA
>CAYPHN010000156.1:0-3660 GCA_964410265.1 uncultured Flavobacteriaceae bacterium
ACAATGAATAAGTTGGGCAAAAGATGACCTTAAATAAGTAAAAAAACAGTTTTGCAACGGTCTTAAGGAATTTAAGTAAAGTGAAAAGTTAAAAGCTAGAAGACGAAATTTATTCTCAATCTTCTAGCAATTTTATTTGTATTACATTTTATTTATTTTAAGTGCAATGAAATGGGCAGTACATATTTAACACCTACAGCTCTAGTTCTCTGTTTACCTGGCTTCATTTTAAGTAATTTTTTAACAACTTTAATAGCTTCTATTTCTAATCTTTTATGAGCTGCTCTTGCCTCAATATCAACAATATATCCGTTTTTATCGATTTTAAACAGTACATATATTTGTTGTTTCCCTGTTAAGTTAATATCATAATTTGTATTAAATTTTTTAGCAACAAAATTTTTTAATTTTTCATTAAAACATTTTTTATATGCTTCTTCTGAATTTTCATTACAACCAGGAAACCTGGGAGCTTGTTTAACCAATACAAAAGGTATGGTTTCAGTTTTTGGTGAATTATCAATATCTGGTACGTCTGAAAAAATGGAATCAAAATCAATAGGAGTATGTTGTTTGACATTGATAATAGATTCCTCAATGGGAGGCACTGTATTGTCTATTTTAAAGTCGACTAATAGTTTGGGTATTATTTTTTTAAATTTTTCTTTAGAAAGATCTTTTTTCTCAACTTCAAAAGGTGGAAAAATAAAAGTATCTGGTTCATCCGTATAAACTGTTTTATTAGGAAGGATAGATACGTTTTTTACGAATTTTAATTCAAAGGCGGTGTAAACCAGTACAAGGGCTAAAAGAATTCCTAGTTGTAAAAATAAAGTAGTGTTTGAATTTAGTTGATTTTTACGTGGTGGATTTTTCTTTGTGTTTTTCATGTTTTTATATTTATTGTTTTTTAGTAGTCACATGCTGCCTGCCTGTTGCAGGCAGGTTCGCTATTAGCCTTTTGTTTTGGTGAGAAAACTTTTAGCATGCTCCTTTTATAAATTAAAGTTTAAATGTTAAAAACATGTTAAAAACAAAGAATGTGCCAAAAAAAGAAGGTTGCCTGAATTACTTCGAAAAATTTGTATACAAACAACCTAAAATGTTTTAATTACGGATTTAAAACAATCAATGTAATCGGTAAGGTGTAAGACACTTTAACTGGTCTGGTTCTTTGCCTTCCAGGTGTCATTTGAGGTAATAACTGTATAACACGTATGGCTTCTTTTTCTAATCTTTTATGTGGGCCACGGGCTTTAACGTTAACGATATTGCCATTTTTGTCAATTCTAAATTGTACATACACTCTTTTCTTTCCAGGATTTAAACCAAGATCTTGGGCAATTGATGTTCTAAAATTTTTACTCACGTGTTCTTTTATCTTATCTTGAAGACATTTCTTTTTTTGTGCTTTGGTACCAGTACAACCAGGAAAAACAGGAGGTTCTTCGATAATGGCAAATGGAACTTCCATATCAACCATTTCATCTTCAATAATTTCGTCTATGTCATCAATGGTATAATCAATTTTAATTGCTTCACCTTCATCGGTTTCTGTACTTTCTAAAACTGTTTCAATAATTTCTAGTTCATCTGAAACAACCTCTATTACTTGTGGTGCTGGAGGCGGAGGTGGAGGCGGTTTAACTTCAATGATTCTTTCCGTTATTGGTATATCTTCAATTTCTTCAACTTGAAAGATTGCTTGATCCAATTCATTGACCACTCGGTCAAATGATTTCCATTCTAAAGCTATATATATTATTATTAAAGTCAATACTAAGCCAAGTTGGAAAAACAGTTTGCTATAGGGTGTTAACCTTGCTTTTTTATATTTCTTAACTAACATGATAACTAAATTTAGTATTTACCTAAAGTTAGCGATTAAAGAAATCTTAAACAATGATTTTTATCATACAGCAGCAAAATATAAAGCAATAAAAAACCATCCGTCGGTTGACGGATGGTTTTTTATTTTATGTTTTGATGTTTACTCTACAATCAAAGTAATAGGCAAGGTATATTTTACCCCAACCGGACGACCTCGTTGTTTACCAGGTGTCATATCAGGAATCATATTCACAACTCTAATTGCTTCTTTTTCCAAGCGTTTGTGTGGTCCTCTTGCTCTAACATTAACAACTTTACCTGTTTTGTCTATTTTAAATTGTACATATACTCTTTTTCTGCCTGGGCTTAATCCTAAATCTCCAGCCAAACCAGTATTGTATTTTCTACCCACAAGTTTGGTGATTTTTTCCACCATACATTTCTTTTTTTGTTCATTTGTTCCTTTGCAACCAGGATAAACTGGTACATTTTCGATAATTGCAAAAGGTACATCATCGATCATTTCTTCTTCTTCTACAATTTCTACAATTTCTTCAATAGCTTCATTCTCGTCAGTTTCCGTCGATTCAAGAACCGTTTCTTCTATATCCTCTTCATCTTCTACAATTTCAATTTTTTCTGGTGCAGGAGGTGGAGGTGGAGGTGGTTTAATTTCTTGAATTCTTTCTGTAATCGGAATATCAATTTCGTCTTCCAATTCCATATTTGCATTACCTAAATCACCTATGTTACGTTCAAATGTTTTCCATTCAATACCTATGTAAACAACTAGTAAAGCAAGGGCCAAACCTAATAACATAAACTGTTTGTTATGGTTTTCTAGATTCGATTTTGGGTTCTTTTTAACTTCCATTATTATAAAAATTTTAGAAAGGGCTAATTTAGTGAATTAATTAGCACATATACAAGTATTTTTTTATATTCTGTGATACCACTTCATTATTTTATCAAAAAATAGTGTTGCTAATATAATTCCAAAAGTATTAGCCATAACATCAAAAAAGTCAGCGGTTCGATAGTTTGTTAATCCACCTTGTAAGGCTTCAAGAATGATGCCATAAGCTATAAGTAATAGGATTACATAAAATTTGAAGTTATTTTTTTTGATTTTTTTATAAAGAGCGAAATACCAAACTACACTCAAAGTGAAATATGCCAAGGCGTGTAAATATTTATCACCCGACTTTATATTAATTCCCAAATCAATTTTAGGAATTGATGTTAGGCTTAAAAATGCAATGATGATTGATGCTATAATTGCAAGCAATAATGCATTATGCTCCAATAATTTCTTTATACGCTGCAGCATCTAATAGATTATCTATTTGAGTATTATCAGATAATTTTATTTTAATCATCCACCCTTCCCCGTAAGGATCAGAATTTACACTTTCGGGCGCATCTTCCAATGCCGCATTGAATTCAATTATTTCACCACTTAAAGGCATAAATAAATCAGAAACTGTTTTAACCGCTTCTACACTACCAAACACTTCATCTCGCTCTATTGTTTCATCTATTGTTTCAACATCAACATAAACTATGTCACCAAGTTCGCCTTGGGCAAACAATGTAATTCCAACCGTTGCAATATCACCATCAATACTAATCCATTCGTGATCTTTTGTGTACTTTAAATTTTCAGGTATATTCATTTTAATAAAGATTATTGTTAATTTCCTATTATATATCTAATGCTTATTCCACCATTAATAGATGTTCGAGGGAATGTTGTTGATATTGCAAATCTAGACTTATTATAATCAAAGAAAAAGGATGCGAGCAAATTTTTATTTAAAGAATAATCGG
>CAYPHN010000156.1:3684-7143 GCA_964410265.1 uncultured Flavobacteriaceae bacterium
TTTGCCCGCCGGTAACTTGATCATTTTGAAGATCATCTGAAATTCCAAAAGCTCTTATCACTGTTAAATTATCTCTTATTCCTAAATCTGCCTTAAAATTAATATCTCCTTGAAATTTTGTTGAACCACCACTGCTACCTGTTTTAAATTTCATGATCACATTTTTAATTCTATACCCTAAACCAACGACCAATTCATTTCCGGAAATTTCAGTAATTGTATTGTTATTAAAATTTAAATTTAAGACCTTATCTTTATTATAAGCAGCTCTTAATGAAAATGAATTTTTCAATCTTAAATCCACTTTTATAAGTGGAGAGAATTCTTCAATCAAATTAACCCCATTATACAGCTGTTCAGGGTTGAAGTTTCCTGCAATATCTCTATTACTATCCCCGTAAGGGTTAATTTGATCATATTCTAAATTATTTGTAAATGATAAAACCGAGTAAACAGAACGATAACTATGCTCTAAAGTAAGGCTTCTAAAATTTTCTTTAAACCATCCTATTCGCATTAGTCCTTTATAAGCTATACGCCAGTTGGGAATAGGTGTATTTCTAAAGGCAGATAGTTGCACAGAGTTTGCATTTTTACCCGAGTATGCCGCCAAAAAAGCAGGCAGAACCACATTTTGATTTGTGCTGCCAAAACCATCTATATTTCCACCAGTTTCATTTGATAATCTTTGCGAAATGATGGCTCTGTTTTCTTTGAATGTATTAAAAACATCCTCATTATTATTGAAAGACGAACCTAACATAAAATAGGAAATACTGAAATTACCAATAGCATTTACTGGGGAATTGTTAAAAGTTCCATTTACAACATCTAGTTGTTGGCTAAATCTTTTTGTAAAGGTTCTGTTACCAAAAACTTCAATATCTATATCTCTCGTTGGTTTGATTGTAGCAGAATAATCAAATTTATCGAAATATGATTCACTGTAACTTCTTGCATAATAGTTTTCATTTGGATTTCTTGATAGCAACCAACCATTGCTTAAGGCTTGGTCTAAAATATTGGCCTGGCTTCCAAAAACAAAGCCAAACGTTGGTGCAAAACTTCCCATATAATTACTGCGCCCTAAAAAACCAAATTCAGGAATAAAACCAGGTAAAAATGTTCCATTATTTTCTGTGTACGAAAAGCGAATATTTTTTATTGAAGTTATAAGATCAATTCCAAGACGGCCAATTTTTTGACCTGTAGTAATTTTTCTTATCGTAGAGGTTTTGTTATTATTATTATTATTATCGGGATTGTTATCCTTTTTAACTGATTTTTTTTTCGTAAATAAATTATCCAGCCCGATAGTGCGATACAGTCTATCCATACCTAAATCGGCGGTTAGGTTATGTGTATTCGCATTTTGAATTGTGTTACCAATATTGTTTATATTTGAAAATGCTGGTGCTTGCCAGTCGTAATCTGCTGTATAACTATATGTTCCGTTGATAAAACTGAGTATAGGAAATTTATCAAACGGTATTTTATAAGTCATGTTCAAAGATTGGTGATAACGATCTGGTCTCCCTATTTCGAATAAATTATTATATAATTGTATGTCTTCTGATCTATCAAATTGATCATAAACATAATTATTCAAAGCTCTAAAAGTAAACTGAATAGATTTTGTAATATTATAGGCTAAAAGATAATCCCAATCAAACATATAGTTTCTTTGTTTTAAGGTTGGCAATTCAGGCAAACCTGCAACTAATGAGCGCGATAATTGCTCATTATAACTTCTTATGATATTTGAATTAACAGAAAAAGAACTTGGTAATAAGCTAACATTAAAGTCTTTAATAAACTGCAAATAAGATTTATCATTGAGTAACCCCCACTTTTTAAAAGGTTCAATAATCAAAGGTTTAAAACTATAATTATAATTAACCGAGGCTCTTAATTTTTGATCTATAAATCTTTGAATATTGTAATTTCTTCGATATACTTCATTATATAGATAAGATATGGATAAGTTTTCTACATCATAAAAATGAGGTTTTCTACTGTATTCAGTTTTATTTTTTCGAACATTTATAAAATTTAAACTTCTGCGTCGTGTGTAATCTCTTGCCACATCACTATTTGTATTCCCTTCTTTAGAAAGTACATCTTGAAATTGAGGATCATATTTAGGATCGCTAAATGCTTCGGCAATACTAAAATTAACAGGAATACTTAAGTTCACTCTTTTTGGTAATAATTGCCCAATGTTAATATTAGAAACTATACCATATTGTTTTGTTTCATCCTGACTTCTTTCGTTAACTTTTTGATCTAAAGTACCAAAACCAATAGTTTGCATGCTACCCGTTAAAGAAATATCGGCAAAATCGGCAAAATTAGCATCAGCATTGACTATTGCTGCCCAACTTGCTTCATTGTCAAAATCAGATACTCTAAGTTCGTTAAACCATAACTCAGTACTTTTAATTGATTGGGAAACGTTTTTAACCCCTAACATAATGGTTCTTATATTCGATAGATTTGGATTTCCTTTGATACGAATTCTATATACGGCAGGTTCACCTATAATAGGTTTAGGAAATAATTCATTGGAGGGTGCATTTTCATCGATTCTTTGAAATTTGAGTTGCCCAAAATCTTCAATCTTCGCTTTGATATTATTTTCTTCAGGCCATATATCTTCAGCTATTAGCGCACCAAACGGAGTGATTTTTAAGGGGACTTCAATTTGATAAAAATTATCAATTAAATCACTTCCTACTCTAACAATGGCTAATAATTCATCATCTTTCACCTCAATTTCCCCAATGATACTTTCTGCGTGTAGAAACATTTTTAAATGTTTGAACATTCTTATATCAAAAGTTGTGTTCTTAAAAACTGCTCTTGTATCGCCAGGTTCTAGGTCGGCTACTTTAATTGAAAGTGATTGTTCATTTTGTTGTTGTATGGTGGTACTACCTTGTAATCGTTCTCGTCTAATTCCTGGTGGTAGAACATAAGGGATAGGTTGTCTGTCTTCGTTCTCTTCTATATTTACTACACCAACTTCAAAATTTTGATTTTCAACAGGTGTTAGATCTATTGGTGGTTGAATCGATTCATTGATGGTTCTGGTATATCTTCTCCAGTCACCTCTAACCAATTGCAATTCTCCAAACCTTAAAACTACAGGTATTTTGAATTTTGTCAAAAATATGCGCATAAATCTAATAGCGGTAAATCCAGTCATGTTATTAATGATGTTGTTGGGGTCTTCAGGAACAGTAATTGGAATTCTAAATTGATACCAGGTAGCCACTTGGGTTGTGTTGTTTGCTAAATTAACGGTAGTAGTTCTACTGTCAACAATATTGTTTTTACCCACAACTAAATCTTCTTTATTCAAAGAAACTTTATATTGGTAATAACTTTCAATAGCACTCATGGTTTGATCCTTGTTGATATCTTCAATATCTGGATATGTAGTTGATGATGTAGGAT
>CAYPHN010000156.1:7162-8337 GCA_964410265.1 uncultured Flavobacteriaceae bacterium
TAACCGTTGGAGAATTTCCTTCCGTGAGGCTGTATTCTTTATACCTGGATAAAATAGAGGCATCGTTGTTGTCATAGGCAGTACTTCTAAAATAACTAAAATTATCGGCCGAAGGATCAGCTCCAAAAACACTTCCGTATTTAATGGCTTCATCTTCATCGTTAATACCATCTAAACCCAAATCTTGATTTATTCGTGCAGCATCACTTTCTGTAAATGAATACAATAGCGATTGGTTTTTGGGAATGGAAGACCAAGGTGTAATTTCAACATTGCTTCCCGGTATTTGAATTCCATCTTCTGGTAATCCATTTTCAAACATTTTTCTGTCATCTGGTAAAATATCTTCAGAAATATTTCCAAAGTTAAAATATAGCTCCCCTTTAAAATCGATATCTGTAGGTGGAACACTAGGCCCACCTTCAGCACTATTGATCGAATAATTTTCATATGGATCCATCAACCAAAATTGTACATATTCTATATTGGCTTGTTGAAAATCGGTTGTGGTCAAGCCTCGGGTAATTCCACCCCAGCGCTCTTCAGGGTTTGGATATTTACCTTCATTATCAAACCCATCATCATAGTTGTAAGACCCTCTTTCGCTAGGGTAATAAGCCAAATCCAGAGACCTTACAATTGTTGATTGGGTAATGTCTAGGTCTATTTGAGGAAAGAGTTCACTAAAATTGATTTGTCGTACTTCTGATCTGGATAATTCATCACTGTCAATATTTCCTGGTTTAAGTGAAGAACCATAAAATAACCTATCGATATTATACCAACTCAATTTTGAACGTTTTGCCCCTGATCTTAATGCATTGGGTAGGCCTGAAGCAATATTTCCGTTCGTAAAATCTAAATCTCCACTTTGCCCTTGTGGCGTACTTGCAATAAACCACTGTCTTGGAGATCTAATATCTAACGGAATTTGTGCGCCCTCAAAATCATCAATATATGAGGTTGCGGCTCCTTCTAAATCAATTCCCGAAGGTGTACCAGGGAGTAAATATGCTACTTCTGATCTAACCGAAACGAAAGAAGGTACGTCTGTATCTATATTGGGTAATTTATTCACCCATTTAGTAAGTTTAGGAACTTCAGTTCTGTAATTTAAGGATGCTCCAAATATGGTGTTATTCACAGGCTCAGCTCCAAATTGAACCTTTTGTGTA
>CAYPHN010000157.1:0-8287 GCA_964410265.1 uncultured Flavobacteriaceae bacterium
TTTTCAAGAACAAAATCTTTATTAACAATAGCAATAGATGCATTGGTTGTATATAAAAAAGAATTGTATTTAGGATTTGATAAAAAAGTAAGTGAACCTTTTTCTCCCTCTTCTATTTTTGAAAGTGTATTAACTTCTTCATTAGGATTTCCATCAATGATTCCACTGAGAATTTCTGAGATTTGTAAAGCTGTAAATATCAAATGTTTAAATTTTTAAATTTTCAATGTCCTTTTAATTTGTGCAAAAATACTAAAAATTAATAACGAATTATTAATAATCTAAATTCTTAGGATAACAAACAAAATATTTTTTGACCGATTTTGAAAGTGCTTCTATACTCAGATTATCAGAAGCATGGGCTATATCTTTAATTTCTCCATTTTTATACAAAATATTTATCTGCTCTTGTTCCGTTCTATATGCCTGATTTTGAACTTCACCCTTAAAAACCATATAGATGATTTCTTCATCCGTTAAATTAAATATATCTTTAACTTTTTGCTCAATGCCCTCAAAAAATTCCTGTGAGAATTCATGTATCTGCATTTTTACCTTAGGTAATTTTCTATTAATTATTGCATTACATAAGTAGGATAATATAAAATCCTTATGGTCACACCAATTTTTAATGGCCGAAATAATATCAAAATCATCTAACTTTGAAAAAGTATCCAATGCAGATTTATCCATATTCTTTGGCGTAATATTGAATTTTAAAAAATATTTTAAAGGTTTACTAGCAGGTAATTCTTCCCCTTTTTTAGTAAGTTCTTTGGCGCGCTTAAGTATCTTAACCAAAACATTTTCTGCTGCCAAACTCGTTTTATGTAAATATACTTGCCAATACATCAATCGTCTTGCTACAATAAATTTTTCAACAGAATAAATGCCTTTATCTTCAATAACCAATTGATCATTAACCACATTTAACATGACTATCAACCTTTCTGCATTTATATTTCCTTCAGCCACTCCACTATAAAAACTATCTCTCTTTAAATAGTCTAACCGATCCATATCTAACTGACTAGAAATGAGTTGATGCATAAATTTACGATGATACTCACCTTTAAAAATATGGATAGCCAAATTTAGTTTACCGTCAAACTCTTTATTGAGCAATTTCATAAAATGTAATGACAACGCTTCATGTTGCACACTTTCAATAATACTATTTTCCAAGGCATGCGAAAAGGGTCCATGCCCTATATCATGTAAAAGAATGGCTATATATAATGCTTCTTCTTCTTCCTTACTAATCATTACTTCTTTCATTCTTAAAGTTTCGATGGCTTTTTTCATTAAAAAGACACAACCTAAGGCATGATGAAATCGTGTATGATTAGCTCCTGGGTAAACCAAATAGGACAAACCCATTTGAGATATTCTTCTTAATCTTTGAAAATATCGATGTTCAATAATGTTAAAAATTAAGGTATTCTCTATGGTGATAAACCCATAAATTGGATCGTTAAAAATTTTAATTTTTTTCAAAATATTATCTTTGTTTGTTGTACTTTTCAGCATTCATTTTTGGGCCAAAATCAATTGGTCAACAAAAATAATAGTTTAATTTAAATAATCACACTTAATACCTTTATAATGAGTATAGCAAAAATACTTTGGGTTGACGATGAAATACAACTTTTAAAACCCCATATGTTATTTTTAGAAAAAAAGAACTACACAGTAGTACCTTGTACCAATGGTGCAGATGCTGTACAAATTATAAGTGAGGAGGTATTTGATATTGTTTTTTTAGATGAAAACATGCCTGGTCTTTCAGGCTTAGAAACTTTATCTCAAATCAAAGAAAAACTTCCTAACTTACCGGTTATCATGATTACCAAGAGTGAAGAAGAATACATCATGGAAGAAGCTATCGGGTCAAAAATTGCCGATTATTTGATCAAACCGGTCAATCCTAACCAAATATTATTAAGCTTAAAAAAGAATTTAGATAATTCGCGTTTGATTTCAGAAAAAACCACATCCAATTATCAGCAAGAATTTAGAAAAATATCTATGGATATGGCTATGGTAAATACTTATGAAGATTGGATAGAATTATATAAAAAATTAATTCATTGGGAAATTCAATTAGAATCTATTACCGATATTGGAATGACTGAAATATTGGAAAGTCAGAAAGCTGAGGCCAATTCACAGTTTTATAAATTCATTAAAAAAAATTATCAAGATTGGTTTTTAGGTGATGACAAACCCATTTTATCACATACCCTTTTTAAAGATGTAATTGCACCAAAAATAAATAAAGATAAAGGTACTTTATTAGTAGTATTAGATAATTTGCGATACGATCAGCTTAGAGTTCTTGAGCCAATTATTAATGAATATTATAAAACAATTGAAGAAAAAACGTTTTTTAGTATCCTACCAACAGCTACACAATATGCCAGAAATGCCATTTTCTCTGGGTTAACACCTTTAGATATGGAAAAGAAATATCCAAATTATTGGAAAAATGATACTGATGAGGGAGGTAAAAATTTATTTGAAAACGAATTCTTGATAGAGCAACTAAAACGATTGCATTTAAATATCAATCACCAATATTACAAAATTACCAATCTAAATAAAGGTAGAGATCTGGCTCTTAATTTCGAAAAAGTAAAGGATAATGATTTAACGGTTATCGTTTATAATTTTGTGGACATGCTATCGCATTCGAGAACTGAAATGGATATGATTAAAGAACTAGCAAGCGACGACAAGGCATATCGCTCATTAACTGTTAGTTGGTTTAAAAATTCACCACTTTTAGAGATCATTCAAAAAGCACAAAAAATGGGTTTAAAATTAATTCTAACTACCGATCACGGTACGATTAATACCTCCAAACCATCTAAAGTTGTAGGAGATAAAAATATTAGCGCTAATCTTCGTTATAAAACTGGTAGAAGTTTGAGTTTTAATAATAAAGAAGTCTATGAAGTTAAAAATCCTAAGGATATATTTTTACCTTCTATTCACATGAGTAGTTCATTTATTTTTGCAAAAGAGGATTTCTTTTTTGCCTACCCTAACAATTACAATCATTACGTAAATTACTATAAGAACACTTACCAACACGGTGGTGTTTCTTTAGAAGAAATGATTATACCTTGTTTGACATTAGATCCTAAATAAAGTTATAAATTATTACCTAAGAATTACAATTTATTGATCAAAAATTAGTTATACAAGCATGATTTTGAATTAAAAATTAAATGAAAAAAAACAATGGTTTTTTAATAGGGATTATCGGATTAGTTTTAATTTTCTTATCTCGATCAGGTTTATTTAAACATAAAGTTGAAAAAGAAGTTTTTTTTGGAAAAATATCTGGACCACTTGAAGAAAATACAACATTAACCTATCCTCTTTTAATTATTGGTATTGGACTAGTATTATATGGTGCATATCAATATAACAAGTTCATTAATAATAAATAAACCCTTAAAAAATATATCTTTCCAATTTATTTTATACATCTTTAAATTAACCCATTGCATTTATCAATAATTTGTAAAAAATTAATATAATTTTTACAGAATTTATACCAATTATATAAAAGAAAATACAGAATTTTGCATTTTTAAAAATCACTCTATTCATTTTTGAGTAAAAATTTTTTAATGATGAAAAAACACAATTTTAGTGCCGGCCCATGTATCTTACCTCAAGAGGTTTTAAAAAAAGCCGCTAATGCTATTTTAAACTTTAATAATTTAAATTTATCACTCATAGAAATATCGCACAGAAGTGCGGATTTTGTTGCTGTGATGGATAAGGCTAGAGCTTTAGTTCTTGAACTTTTAGACCTCGAAAACAAAGGCTATTCTGCCTTATTTTTACAAGGAGGTGCCAGCTTAGAGTTTTTAATGACACCATATAATTTAATGAAAGAAAATGGTAAGGCGGCATATTTTGATACAGGTGCATGGAGTGCCAAAGCATTAAAAGAAGCCAAACTTTTAGGTGTTGTTGATGTTATTGCAAGCTCTAAAGATAAAAACTACAATTATATCCCTAAAGAATATAATATCCCTTTAGATGTTGATTATGTTCATTGTACAAGTAACAATACCATTTATGGCACCCAGTTTAAATCATTTCCAAAAACGGATGCCTTATTGGTTTGTGATATGAGTTCGGATATTTTTTCGAGAAAATTAGATTTTTCACAATTTGATTTGATCTATGCCGGAGCACAAAAAAATATGGGCCCAGCAGGTACCACTTTGGTGGTAGTTAAGGATGATGTTTTAGGTAAAACAGGACGTCAAATTCCTGCTATGCTTGATTATCAAATACATATTTCAAAAGATAGTATGTACAATACACCCCCGGTTTTCCCTGTTTATGTTTCGATGCTAACTTTACAATGGTTAAAAGATTTGGGAGGTATTGAAGCCATTGAAAAGAAGAATATCGCTAAAGCGGAATTGCTCTATAATGAAATTGATACCAATCCACTTTTTGAAGGAGCGGCAGCAAAAGAAGATAGATCAAATATGAACGTTACCTTTTTGTTAACCGAAGAAAGTAAAAAAGAACGATTTGACAAAATGTGGAAAGAAGCTGGTATTAGTGGTATAAATGGACATAGATCTGTAGGTGGTTATCGCGCTAGTATTTACAATGCCATGCCAATAGAAAGTATTCAAATTCTTGTAGATATTATGCATAAACTTTAAAACTAAATGGATAACACATTGAAATTCAGCTTATTAAAACAAGCCTTTGAAAATAAAATGCCTGCAAACAAATATTTGGGTTTAAAAATTTTAGAACTCAAGGCAGGCTACGCTAAAATACACATCCCTTTTAAGGATGAATTTATCGGCGATTTTATGCAAAAAAGATGGCATGGTGGTATTCAGGCCAGTATTGCCGATTCTGCAGGTGGCATTGTGGCCTTGACTGCAATGAATAATATTGGAGACAAAGTAAGTACTATTGATATACGTGTTGATTATTTAAATGGTTCTGAGCCTGTTGATCTTTTCGCTGAAGCGGAAATAATTAAAAATGGTAAAAGAATAATTAAAGTAGATGTTAAACTATATCATAAAAAAGAAAAAATAATTGCTATTTCAAGATGTGCTTTTAGTATTTTAAGAAATAAAGAATAATTACCATAAAAATTTAAAAATATGAAAGTTTTAGCAAATGACGGAATTGCAACTTCTGGTGTAGTTGTGTTAGAAAAAGCAGGTTTTAATGTTATATTAAAAACCATTGCTCAAGAACAATTGGCGAATTTTATCAATGAAAACCAAGTAGTTGTTTTATTGGTTAGGAGCGCTACAACCGTTAGAAAAGATTTAATCGATGCATGTCCTTCATTAAAAATAATTGGTCGTGGTGGTGTTGGCATGGATAATATCGATGTAACTTATGCACGTGAAAAAGGATTAACTGTTATCAACACTCCGGCAGCTTCATCGCATTCTGTAGCTGAATTGGTTTTTGCTCACCTTTTTGGAATGGTTCGCTTCTTACACGATTCTAATCAAAATATGCCTCTAGAAGGAGAATCTAAATTCAAGGAATTGAAAAAAGCATATGCCAAAGGAGTTGAATTAAAAGGTAAAACTTTAGGTATATTAGGCTTTGGGCGTATTGGTCAGGCTACGGCAAAAGTTGGATTGGGTGTGGGTATGAAAATAATCGCTTTTGATCCTTTTATGGATAGTGCAAATTTAGAATTGGACTTTTTCGATGGTCAATCAGTTAATTTTACCATCGATACAATTTCTAAAGAAGAAGTATTAAAACAAGCCGATTTTATTTCATTGCATGTTCCTGCTCAAGATGATTATGTAATTTCAACAAAAGAATTTGACATGATGAAAAAAGGTGCTGGCATTGTAAATGCAGCTCGAGGTGGAGTAATTGATGAAGTAGCACTTGTTGAGGCAATCAAAAATGGAAAAATTTCCAATGCAGCATTAGATGTATTTGAAAAAGAACCAAAACCAGAAATTCAATTATTAATGAATCCTAATATTTCATTAACACCACATATTGGTGCTGCTACTAACGAAGCACAAAACCGAATTGGTGAAGAATTGGCAAACCAAATTATTGATATTTTAGGTTAAATTATAATTATTAATCCCCGAAAGGGAAATATTTAGACGTAGAATAATTAATAGAGATTGTTTACATTACATGTAATTAATCTCTATTTTTGTTATTAAATCAATTACATTGGCCATAATAAAACCTTTTAGAGCAGTAAGACCAACCCGAGATAAAGTTGCCTTGGTAACGACTCGCTCTTACGATATTTATAATAAGTTAGAACGAAAATCTATATTAAAACGAAATCCATTTTCATTTTTACACATTCTCAAACCTGGGTTTAAATTTAAAAAACATATGGTTGGAGAAGAACGTTTTAAAATGGTCCATAAAAGATATGGGGGATTTATCAAAAATAAAATCCTAAAAAAAGAAGAAAAACCCAAATTTTATTTACATCAAAAAACATATAACAACGATACTTTTTGGGGTATCATTGCACTTTCAAGTTTAGAAGATTACGAGAACAATATCATAAAAAAGCATGAAAAAACTTTAAAGGATAGAGAAGAATTATTTGGAAATTATTTAGATGTCACCGGCTTTAACGCCGAACCTGTTTTGATTACATATCCTGATAACGATATAATAAATGCCATTTACAATAAATATAAATCACAAAGAGCCGAATATGAGTTTACCACAAATAAACACAGAACCCATTTATTATGGCTTATTGATGATGATAAAGAAATAGAAACAATTAAAGAAGAGTTTTTAAAAATGGATGCTATTTATATTGCTGATGGTCACCACCGTACGGCATCTTCTTATTTTTTGTATAAAAAAAACGGATCTCCAGCAGAAGGTTATCACAAGTATTTTATGACTTATTTAACCCCTGAATCTAAGCTCAGAATTTCATCATTCAATCGTTTTGCAAAGACCTTAAACAATTTGAATAAAAGTGAGTTCTTAATACAATTAGATGGTTATTTTACAATTAAAAACTTAGGCAAACAATATTATAAGCCTTCAAAAAAGCATCATTTTTGTATGTATCTTGATGGTGAATATTACAAATTATATCTTAAAAAATCTGTTTATAAAATAGATAATGCATTAGATGATCTTGATCCTCAAATACTGTTTAAAACCATTTTAAAGCCAATTCTTAGTGTAAAAAATCTACGTAACGACAAGAATATCACCTATATGCCTGAAATAATAGACCAATTTCAATTAAAAAACGAAGTTGATTCAGGTAAATTCAAAGTTGGATTTGGCTTATTTCCTGTATCCATAGCTCAATTAAAATCTATTGCCGATAATAATTTAACCATGCCACCAAAAAGCACTTATGTCGAACCAAAACTACGCAGTGGTCTTACTATTTTTCAATTAAAATAATATAGTCAATATGTTTATCAAACAAAATCTCATCAATTTTAAAAAAGGCCTACCTGATCAAATAGAATTAGTTGCCGTTTCTAAAACAAAACCAATTAGTGATATTCAGGAAGCATACGATACTGGTCACAAAGTTTTTGGCGAAAATAAAGTCCAGGAAATGGTCAATAAATACAAAGCTTTATCCAAAGATATTGCATGGCATATGATTGGTCATTTACAAAGAAATAAGGTAAAATATATGGCTCATTTTGTACATCTAATCCATGGTGTGGATAGCTTTAAAACGCTATTAGAAATTGATAAACAGGCTAAAAAAAACGATAGAATAATTCAATGTCTCTTACAGGTAAGAATTGCGCAAGAAGAAACTAAATTCGGATTGCAATTTGAAGAAATAGAAAATATTATTAAAAGTGAGGAATTTGCTGCTTTAAAAAACATCAAAATAATTGGACTTATGGGTATGGCTAGTTTTTCTGATGATGAAATACAAGTAGCAAAAGAATTTGATTCTTTAAACACTTTTTTTAAAAAATTAAAAAATGAACAACTTTCGACTTTCAACTTTCAACTTTCAACTTTATCTATGGGTATGAGTGGTGATTATAAAATTGCTATAAAAAACGGAAGCAATATGATAAGAGTGGGTAGTGCTATTTTTGGTGCTAGAAATTATATTGCTTAGTGTTTTGGTTGTTGGTGTGTTGGTTGTTGGTTTACCAATTAATTTTTAATCACTCACCGGGTGACTTTAAGTCACCCAGTGAATGGAAAATATCTCAATGCATCACTTTAAATAATAGCTCTTTTAATATATCTCCCGGACGTAAATTGGAGG
>CAYPHN010000158.1:0-4154 GCA_964410265.1 uncultured Flavobacteriaceae bacterium
ATTTTTTTTCAATAGCTAAGGCTATTCAAAAAAAACAGAGCCTCATATCTCATTTGTTTTCTTTGTTTTTTGAATTGCGAAGCACATCACGAACACTTATTTAAAAAATAAAAAAAGGCGTAAGTAAAAAAATGAATTTTTAGAACCCACCTTAAGAAAGTTTTGAATATTTTTGCATTTCTCTTTAAAACATAAAATGGCTAAAATTGGCGATATAGAATTGGGTGAATTTCCATTATTACTTGCTCCCATGGAAGATGTAAGTGACCCTCCTTTTAGAGCACTTTGCAAAGAGCAAGGTGCGGATGTGGTATATACAGAATTCATCTCTTCGGAAGGATTAATTCGAGATGCTGCAAAAAGTGTACAAAAATTGGATATTTATGAAAGTGAGCGCCCGGTTGGCATTCAAATATTTGGTGCCAATCTCGAATCTATGCTAAAAACAGTAGAGATTGTAGAAAAATCTAATCCCGATTTTATAGATATTAATTTTGGTTGTCCAGTAAAAAAAGTTGTTAGTAAAGGTGCAGGCGCAGGTATATTAAAAGATATACCACTTATGATAAAACTTACGGAAGCAATGGTAAAACATACCCACTTACCTATTACAGTGAAAACGCGATTGGGTTGGGATGAAGACTCTATTCGTATTATTGAAGTAGCAGAACGATTGCAAGATGTGGGCACTAAAGCCATTGCCATTCACGGTCGTACAAGAGCACAAATGTACAAAGGAGAAGCGAAATGGGAACCCATTGCAAATGTTAAGAACAACCCAAGAATGCACATCCCTATTTTTGGTAATGGTGATGTTGATAGCCCAGAAAAAGCTTTACTAATGCGCGATAAATTTGGTTTGGATGGTGCTATGATAGGTAGAGCTAGTATTGGCAATCCATGGTTTTTTGCAAATGTTAAGCATTTTTTTAAAACTGGAAAACATTTAGAATCAGCAAGTATTCCCGAAAGAGTTAAAACCGCGAGGCATCATTTAGAAATGGCGATCAAATGGAATGGTGATCATGCCGGACTTTTTGAAACCCGTCGTCATTACACCAACTATTTTAAAGGTATACCTCATTTTAAAGAATATCGATTAAAAATGGTTACATCAGATACCAAAGAAGAAGTTTTTAAAGTTTTTGAAGAAGTGTTGAAAAATTTTTCTTAGTCCACCTTACTTGAAAAACAATTTATTTTGACTATAACCAGCGCACTAAAATGATATTTATCGTGGTGATAACCATAAATTTATTCCCCTCTGTTCTTTATATCCATAGTCCGTTATGTTTTGTATACGATTAATTCATAGTCAGCTATATATCAACAACTCTTATAAAGCTCACTTATCGTGTTGCAAGACCTATTTCAGGACAAGACAAATTGCTCATTTCCATTAATTGTTTCCGAAAAAAACATCCAAATAGTTGTGGAACTATTGCAACAATCATCATCATTTTACTCATTCATTAATTTAACGATATCATATTTTCATAGTATCAGAATTTTTGTTCTTTCAAATCTTACTTATTGTTTTAACACAAACTTCCGGACTATTTTTGAATGCTCTTGATATGGTTGAATAAATTAGGTCTAAGACTTTTGTTATAAGAAGTATAACAATCTTTTTTTCTTTCCAGATTGGTTTTATATTATTCCTTCAAGCGTCTCCATCTGATCAATGATTCCAAAAAATAATAATCGGCATAGATAATTGCCACGTTCGTTTCATTACCATCATGGATATTTCCTACAGAATGCTTTAAAATAAACCCTTCATTTTCTCCTTCTTTAGCAAGATATTCTTCAGATGCAAGTTCTTTAATTATATCCGTAGCATAAGCTATTAAAATATCTTTTTTTTCTGGGAGAAACCCAGCTAATTCTAACATTGCCGAAGCAGTTATCGCAGCGGATGAAGCATCTCGAGGTGCATATGGTATTTCCGGTGCATCATAATCCCAATAAGGGATTTTGTCATTTGGGATTTTAGAATTATCTATAATATAATCGGCAATATTCTTTGCTTGTTTTAAAAATATTTCATTATCTGTATCTCTATAGACCTCCGTAAATCCGTATAATCCCCAGGCTTGGCCCCTTGCCCAAGAAGAAGAATCTGCATATCCCTGAAAATTCATTTTCCTACGGATTTTCCCTGTTTTTTGATCATAATCTATCACATGAAAACAACTATTATCATGTCGATAATGATTTTTCAAAGTGGTTAATGCATGCATATTTGCAATATGTGCAAATGTTGTATCACCACTATATATTGTTGCCTTATATAACAAATTTAAATTCATCATATTATCAATAATTACCGGTATTTCCCATCCATTTGTATCAGCGCCCCAACTCCATGATTGAATAATTTTAGCCTTAGGACGATACCTAGTAATTAATGATTTGGCACCCTCTATAATTACTTTGGAATATTTTGGGTCATTTGTCAATCGATAAGCATTTCCATAACTATTCTGAACCATAAACCCAAGATCATGTGTGGATTTATTAAACTGGACAGAATCTAATGCGGTGGTAAATTTATCCGCTTCTTTTTTCCAATTGTCATCCTTGGTATATTCATATAAGTACCAAAGAGACCCAGAGAAAAATCCACATGTCCAGTCTCGATTTGAAACCAATCGTATACCACCATTATTTTGTATACTTCTTGGTTGTAATAACGGTTTTTCTTGATCAATTATATTTATTATACCGGCGTATAATTTTTCAGATCTTGAGAAAACCCTTTTGATTAATTCTTCTTTAGTTTCTTGCTCAATTTTTACTTCTTTGCTCGATTCCTTTGCTCCTGACTCTTTACAGTTTTGCAGTAAAACTACAGCAAGAAACACTACAATAATCACTTTAAATTTCAGCATTATTTTTTATTTTATATTTTATGTTTGACGTTATTAAATTTATTACTATATAATATGGATATTTTAATGGTATCTTTATCAAAAATATTACTTAGTTTTATCTTTTTTCAATTCTAGTTCAATTCATAAAAAATAGGTAACTATAAATCAAATATCTTCCGAAAAATAAATGGGAATTTTTTTTATTAGAAAATATCCTTTATTTTTTTACTTCTTTAATCCTATTTTTGTAAAAAATGTCTTGATTACCATGCAATGAATTTAAAAAAATTATTCCAAAATAATTGGCATATTCATTTTTTCTGCTTCATTAATGAGCATCAATTTAAAATCATCTCTTGTTTTAAATTGGCTGTTTGATTGTTCCCAACCTGCGAAAAAATAAAAAGAAACCTGATTGTCTTTAGACTGCAATTCCGCATAATACGTATGTGATATTGGACTGCCGCCGTCAATCGATTTTCCTGTACCTTTGTTTGGTGCTTTATTTATCGCAACCAATTCATTAGAATTTAAAATTAAACCCAGTCCCAATTGACCTTTGAATTCCGATTGCTGATCAAAAGTATATAAAATTGTTTTCGATAGATTTGGGGTAATAATATATAGACTGTCTTTTTGTAGATTGATATTGACAATTCCTGTCACTAATCTTTGATTAGATCCTTTTAAAATCAGATCACTTTTATATCCATATTTTCCTTTCCAAATAGTAATGATTTCCGTAAGGTCGAAAGATTCACCTTCCACATTCCAGCCTTTATAATCCAACTGAAAAATTGAACGAATAGATCCTTCGGTCAAAACTTTAAATGCAGCAGAATCTGTAGTACCAAGACGAAATAATTTATTTCCTTTTTTCATAGCCAGAGCTCCAGCACCTAATGAATTTCCAACTTTTAGAATATCAGACCCCCATGGCTGAATTCCATGATAGGACGGAGTATTTGGAAGCCCGATAGAATCTAGCACCATTTTATCTGTAGTTTTTCCCCAAATATCTTTTCCGTTTCTCTTATCCCAATAAGAACGAAAACCTACTTTATCATTCTCCCAAGAAATTCCTTCAGACTGATATAGAACTGGAATTGACCCCGGTAAATGATCCATGTTTCTGTTGTCGTTATCTACATTATTAAAAATACCATCTGCATCTTCATCTTTTCCTAATCGGATGTTTGTATATTTTATAAAATCAATTTTTGTAGTTGAATCAGCAATTTTAATCATTATTTTTTTTGATTCGTTTGCTTTAAAATC
>CAYPHN010000158.1:4203-8273 GCA_964410265.1 uncultured Flavobacteriaceae bacterium
AGTTGTACACCATTTTCATCTTCAAAATAAATAGATAGGGTATTATTAATTCCTAAAACCGTATTTATTTTATCTTGATTGATAATAATTGGTTCAGTAATTCTTTCAAAACTAGAGGGGTTTGAAAGCGTTATTGATGAAAATATTTCTTGTTTTTTCGAACAAGAAAATAACAGTATTCCGGTTAATAAAACAAGAAGCTTTTTCATTTTTAATCTTCGTTATAAGGTTTACCAATCGTCGCTAAAATACCACCATCAACATAAATAATTTGTCCGTTTACAAAATCACTTGCTTTTGAAGCTAAAAAAACTGCAGTTCCTGCCAAGTCTTCCGGATCTCCCCAACGTGCCGCAGGAGTACGATTTAAAATGAACTCGTTAAACGGATGTCCGTCAACTCTAATTGGTTCCGTTTGGGCAGTGGCAAAATATCCAGGCCCAATTCCGTTGGTTTGAATATTGTATTTTGCCCATTCAGTTGCCATATTTTTAGTCAACATTTTTAAACCACCCTTAGCCGCAGCGTAGGCAGAAACCGTATTTCTTCCTAACTCACTCATCATTGAATTGATATTGATGATCTTTCCTGCTCTACGTGCAATCATTTTTCTTCCTACATATTTAGAAACGATAAAAGGACCAACCAAGTTAACATCTATTACCGCTCTAAAATCTTCAGTTTCCATGTCTTCCATCGAAATCCTTTTAATGATTCCAGCATTATTAATAAGAATATCAATTGATCCAACTTCTTTTTCTATCAATTCGATGCTTTCTTCAACTTGGTTATTATCAGTAACATCAAATACATACATATGAATTTTTAAACCATGATTGGCATATTCTTTGGTAGCTGCTTCTAATTTTTTTCTCGACCTACCATTAATTATTAATTCGGCACCAGCTTTTCCCAATCCAATTGCCATTGCCATTCCTAAACCATCTGAAGCTCCAGTAATCAGGGCTATTTTTCCCGTTAAGTCAAACATCTTTTTATAGGGTTTATTTTAATTCTGAAACTGGACAAATATCCATATCTCCATAATCTAAATTTTCACCCGACATACCCCAAATAAATATATAGTTTGAAGTTCCTGCCGCTGAATGTATAGACCAAGATGGTGATAATACGGCCTGATTGTTTTTCATCCAAATATGACGAGTTTCATCTGTTTCTCCCATAAAGTGACAGATGGCTTGATCAACGGGTACTTCGAAATAGAAATAGACCTCCATCCTTCGGTTATGAACATGGGCAGGCATGGTATTCCATACGGAACCTTCCTTTAATTCCGTCATCCCCATTTGCAACTGACATGTTTTAACTAAACTGTTTACGATTAATTTATTGATTTTCCTGTCGTTTGAAGATTTCATAGAACCCAACTTAACCACCTCAGCATTCTCTAGGGAAATCTTTTTTGTGGGGAAAACTTTATGAGCAGGTGCAGAGTTGATATAAAATAATGCGTCTGAGCCTTTAAAACTAACTTCTTTCACTTCTTTACCAACATATAACGCTTCCTTGTAATCTAACTCAAAAGCTTCGTCATCAACATATACAATTCCTTTTTTACCAGTATTAATCACTCCTAATTCTCTACGTTCTAAAAAATAGTTTGCCTTTAATGGAAGGATCGTTTCCAAAACTAATTTTTCGTTGCCTTGGGGTTTTGCACCACCAACGACATATCTATCAATTAAAGAGTATACCAAATTAATATTCCCTTCTTGAAATATATTTTCAATTAAAAATTGCTTTCTAATCTTTGTAGTGTCATATCTCTTAAAATCTTGAGGATGACACGCATATCTCAACTCGTAATTTACTGCCATATGTGTTTTTTAATAATGATACAATCGATTGGCAATATAAGCATTTTTTTAAAACCAAAAAACTCTATACCGCTAAATTTAATTTTTTTAATGTAGAACCCCGAACTATTAATTCAGATTTTACCACCACAGTATTGTTGGATTGAAATGCACCTTCTTTATCATTGATAAAATTCAATAACATTTCCGCTGCAGTTTTACCAATTCTAAACGGGTGTTGATCTACAGTAGAAAGTCCTGGTTTAATGATATTCGATGCTGGTTCATTCGAAAACCCTCCAATAGCAATATCATCTGGAACGTTTAAATCAGTGTACTCGTCCAAGTATTTCATAATGGTAAGTGCTGATATGTCATTAGCACATACCAATGCGTCGGGGAAATTGGACATATCGTTTAATAATTCCTTGATAATTCCAATAGCATCATTGATATTTAAATTGGATTCTTTTATAAAGGATTCATCAAAATTTAAATTGTTCTTCTCTATTGCATCTTTATAACCTGCTAATCGCTGTTGATAAATTTGGGAAGTCAAATCGCCGGCTAAATGATAAATTCTCTCGCAACCATTATCAATCATATGCTGAGTAAGGTCAAAAGCACCTTTTTTATCTTCAAAAATAACCTTACTTAAACTTCCATTTTCAAAATATCGATCAAAGAGGACCACAGGAATTTTATTTTCATAAAACAAATTCAAATGATCACTATTTGGAGTTTCCATTGTTGGTGATATTAATAAACCATCAACCCGATTCATGAATAAACCACTAACTATTTTTTTTTCAATTTCAAATTTATCATGTGATTGAGAAATAACAACACGATAATTTTTACTGGCTACCATTTGCTCAATTCCGTCAATAACTTCTGAAAAGAAATGCCTTGAAATATGAGGGACAACAACTCCAATTGTCATTGTTTTGCTTGTTCTTAAATTGGAGGCCATTAGGTTTCTCTGATACCCCAATTCTTTGGCTTTTAACAAAACACGCTCTTTTGTTTTAGACCCTACTCTAGGGCTATCACATAATGCTCTTGAAATAGTTGAACTGTCTAAATTCAATTTTTTTGCTAAATCATGTATGGTTATATTTTTCTTCATTTTCATAGTTAGTTGAACGTAAATTTAATCATTAATAGTATTCCACCAATGAAATCCCTCCATAAAATAATAATTGAAGACCGTTACAAGGTAAAAAAGTTGCAATTTATCACAAAAAAACATCATATTAAGCTGATTATCAGTCAATATAATTGCATATTTGATTATAAAAATATACAAACAACCTACTTTGGCAGATAGTATTTGAGACTTACGAACAAGAAAGATAAAAACGACATTCTTCGCACAAATAAATATCATTATAGATTGGGATAAGATTTCAAGAATAATTGATAAAGATTATTCCAAAGGTAAAAGTGCCGTTGGTAAACCATCTTATGGTGGGTTGTTACTTTTTAAAATGTGTCTTTTGCAAAGTTGGTATGGATTGAGTGATTATGAAGTAGAAGACCGTATTAATGATAGTCTTTCGTTTAGTTATTTTTGTGGTATGACCATAGAGTAGGCATCTCCTGATCACAGTACTTTAAGCAGGTTTAGAACAGTCTTAACAAAAACTAAAACCTTTGAAAGATTATTTTCATCTATAAATTCACAATTAGAAGCACATAATATCATTGTAAAAAAGGGAGTGATTGTAGATGCAAGTGTTGTTGATACTCCTTTGCGTCCTAAAGGAAAGAAACTTTAAAAATAACATTCTTAAAAAGGCAGTAAAAAACAAACCATTAACTAAATGGGGAAAACGATTTAATAAATTAATTGGTAAAACAAGATTTAAAGTAGAAAGCACTTTTGGAGGAATAGCAAGATATAGAGGAATATAAAAATGTATACTCAAAATTTAATGGAGGCTATGTGTTATAATTTGTATCGAAGTCTAGGAATAATTGTGATCAATAACCAAAAATAAAGAAAGAGCAGACCAAACAGACCTAAATGTTACTTAAATAACGTGAGTTCGACTTAAGCAATCCCTACATTTGGTAGCATATTTATCATTTTAATGGAAGGTGTTTTTGGTAAAAAACTATACGCAATTAATCCTGATACTAAGTTAGAAATAAAATTATCGACAGACCTATGTCTTGTATGCTCAGTATAACATACATTTTTTAAAATATCGTTTACCGATTCTATGACGGCTCTTTTTCTTAATAAAA
>CAYPHN010000159.1:0-8224 GCA_964410265.1 uncultured Flavobacteriaceae bacterium
CGCTGCCATCTTCCTTGAAAAGCATTAAATATTCTCTGTAATTATGGGTTAAATCATTATTGTTTCTATGAATATTATTAACAATCCATGGACACATTACCAATAGATTATTTAAGCGTTCCAAAGTAAAATCATCATCACCGTAATCATTATCATCATCTTCATCACAAAAATTGATAGCTCTTCGAAGTGCTTGCTTTAATTCAGATAAATTGGCAACACTTTCTGATGATCCATCAAAAAGGATAAGATTGATAGGGAATTTTAAACTAATAATTTCACTATCCTTTATTCTATTTATAAATCGGAACATTTCTCGATCATTATTAATTCTAACTGCTTTAATTAAATTTTTATCCTTATCGAAAATTGAATATGAAATAGGATACTTAAAATCTATACATTCAATGTCATCATCTTGTTCATTATCTTCTTTGCACTTTGATATATACTCTTTTAAATCCGAAATATTTTGAATGCTAACCTCGCTGTAATCATTTAACACAATTGAAATCGGAAAAACTATATCGAGACTGTCGTTATCATCTTCAGAAGCATCGAAATTATCTTCAATTAAATCATAATCATCTTCAGTGTTTACAATAATTTCAACACCGTTAACAACTACCCTAACGGGTAAAGTAACTCTAAAGCAACTGGCTCTATCAATTATATTATCTACAGACCCATCATTGGTAGCGGTTTGTTTTATCAATGTTGCAACTTCAGATTTGGCTACAAGAATTTCGTCTGTTGACCCTTGTACGATATCAATTCCTTCCTCTTGGCAGGATGTAAAAAGTAATACCCCCATTACTAATGGTAGATATAGTAATTTTTTCATAGATGTTTTCATAGTATGGATTTTTAGAATTTATAATGCTTCTATGTATAAAACAATTAAGTTGTAAAAATTCCTACCTTTGGATTTAAAAAAATTTATATTTGATTTCAAGTTACATGATAGATGACTAAAAAATTATATAAAAATATTTGCGAAGAGAATTTATTTTCGGCAATATTTACAAAGTATGCGAAATCACTTCATGATTTTTTATATTATAAATATGGTGGGTATCTTTACCCTAAAGATATTGTTCAGGAAGCATTCATTAAATTATGGGATAACTGTAAAGATGTACCATTCGAAAAAGCAAAAGGTTTTTTATTTACTGTTGCCAATAATAATATGTTGAATGATATCAAACACAAAAAAGTAGTATTAAATTATCAAAAAATTAAACCTAAAAATTACACTATTGAAACTCCGGAATTCTTATTGGAAGAAAAGGAGTATATGCAAAAGTATCAAAGAGCATTGTCAAATTTAACAGAAGGACAACGAGAAGCATTTTTATTAAACAGGATAGAAAGTAAAAAACACAAAGAAATTGCGGTGTTATTAGGTATATCAACAAAGGCAGTTGAAAAACGATTATATGGTGCTTTAAAAAAACTTAGAGAACAAATTGAAGGGATAAAGTAGGAATTTTTAAAGTTGAGTTGTTATATAAATAGGGAAAATAAAATGAAAAAAGAAGCGTTAATAAAAAAATGGTTAGATAACGAATTAACTGATAAAGAGCTTGAAGCTTTTAAGCAGTTAGAAGCGTATGACTCGTTTATAAAGTTATCAGATAAAGCTAAACTTTTTAAAGGTCCAGATTACAATAGCGCAGCGGCATATGAGGATTTACAGTCAATTATTCATCAAAAAAGAATTAGTAAACCCCTAATAAGCAGATTAAGACCTGCAATTCAAATTGCGGCCATGTTAATTATTGGTATAGTTGTTTATGCAGTTTTTTTTATGAGCAACTTGACAACCATAGATACCTTAGCAAGCCAAAAAACTACTATTTCATTACCTGATACTTCTATTGTTGAATTGAATTCGTTATCAGAATTAAGTTATAATAAAGGTGAATGGAAAGATAAAAGAGAAGTTATTTTAAAAGGCGAGGCTTTTTTTAAAGTGGCAAAAGGTTCTAAGTTTGATGTACAAACTAACTATGGTATGGTAAGCGTGATGGGTACACAATTCAATGTTAAAAACCGAAGTAATTATTTTGAGGTAGCTTGTTTTGAAGGAAAAGTAAGTATTTTGTACAAAAATGAACTTATAGAAATACCCACAGGAAATAGTTTTCGAATTGTAAATAATACGGTTTCTGTTGATACTACAAAATTGCAATACCCTACTTGGGTTGATAATTTTAGTAGTTTTAAAAGTGTGCCTTTGGCTGAAGTAATCAATGAATTTGAAAGGCAGTACAATTTGAATATTATTACTGATGCCGATACAAGTATATTATTTACCGGAACTTTTTTACACGATGATAAAATCAAAGCATTACAATCCATAACATTACCATTTGGTTTAGATTACACCATAGAAAAAAATTCAATAACACTTAAAAAAGTTGAGTAAAAGAAATATTTTTAATGTTATTATTTTCCTTCTTTTTTGTCATGTTTTATTTGCCCAGGTTGAAAAAGAGTCAAAACCTCTAATGGAAATAATTGAGGAATTAGAACAACAATTTCAATGTAATTTTTCTTTTGCAAATACAAATCTTGAAAATATTTTTATTGCCATACCTTCAAACCTTAAATCATTAAATGAAATAAGTAAATATTTACAAGAAAATACTCCTTTAAAATTTACATTTTTAGATAATAAAAGTATAGTTATCAGTCTAAAAAATGATTTAATATCTATTTGCGGGTTTTTTGTTGATAAGGAAACCAATGAGGCCATACCTAATATAACAGTTCAAGCAAATAATAGAGCTACTATAAGTGATGAGCAAGGTTATTTTGAGTTAGAAAATATATCCACCAATGATAAAATAATTGTAAAACATATTAAATATATATCAACAGAGTATGGTGCGAATGACTTTGTTACAAAAAATTGCAAAAAATATTTTTTAGATTCTAACATAGAACAAATTCAAGAAATTATAATTAGTAACTATTTAACCAAAGGTATTCGTAAAACAGCAGATGGTAGTTATGATATAGATTATAATAATTTTGGAATACTTCCTGGTCTTATTGAGCCAGATGTATTACAAACTATACTAGCTCTTCCTGGTATTTTAAGCGTTGATGAAACTGTGTCTAATATCAATATTCGTGGTGGAACGAATAATGAGAACCTACTACTTTGGGATGGTATTAAAATGTATCAGTCGGGACATTTTTTCGGATTGATATCAGCATTTAATCCCCATTTAACAAAAAAGGTTACTTTGATGAAAAACGGGACGCATGCAAATCTTACAGATGGAGTTTCAGGAACTATCTTAATGTTTTCTGATGACGAATTGGCGCAAAAATTTAAAGCTGAAATAGGTGTTAACTTGATTAACGCAGATGCTTATTTAGATATTCCGATAGGAAAAAAATCTTCGGTTCAAGTTGCTGCCAGAAGATCAATAAATGATATTATTGAGACAACTACTTATAATCAATATTTCAATAAAGCATTTCAAAATACCGAAGTGTTCAGTAATTCAGATAGGGTAACAATTACGAATGACAAATTTTCGTTTTATGATGTAAATGTGAAATGGTTGTATGATCTCACAAATAAAGATAAGATTAGGGTTAATTTATTGAAATTTAGCAATAATTTGTTTTTTTTAGAAAACACTTTAATAAGAGATGAAGAAATATCTCGAGAGAATAGTATTTCACAAGATAATTTGGCGGCAAGTGTTTTTTATGATCGTATTTGGAATGATAAATTCTCAACGGAAATTCAATTATACACTACAAAATATAATTTAGAATCAACAAATTTCAACAAATTAGGCAGCCAACGCTTGATTCAAGAAAATGAAATTATAGAAGGTTCAATTAAATTGGATACAAAATACTTATTGAATGATAATTTCACCTTTTATAATGGTTATCAATTTGTAGAAACTGGCGTAACAAATATACAGGATGTTGACAGACCATTGTTTAGAAGTGAGATTAAAGAAGTAATAAGACTACACGGACTTTCATCACAATTGGGCTATCAATCAAAAAATAGCAACACAAGGGCAAGAATAGGGATGCGGTTAAGTTATTTAGAAAAATTCAATTTATTTTTAGTTGAACCTCGATTAAGTTTTAATCAACGAATTTTTGATTTTCTTACCTTAGAGGTTTTGGGTGAATTTAAACACCAAACTACAACACAGGTCATTAATTTCCAACAAGACTTTTTAGGTGTTGAAAATAGAAGATGGTTACTGGTGAATAATGATGATATTCCTATAATAAGAAGCAAACAAGTATCTGTAGGATTGAATTACAACAAAAATAAATTATTGATAAGTGCTGAGGGTTATTATAAGTTTGTTGACGGAATAACAAGTCAAAGTCAAGGTTTTCAGAATCAATATCAGTTTGTTAAAACGACAGGTAGTTATACAGTTTTTGGAGCTGATTTTTTAATTAATAAACGGTTTAATAATTTAAGTACTTGGTTAAGTTATAGTTATGCAGATAATAATTATTCATTTGAAGAATTAAAAGATATATCCTTTCCAAATAATTTGGATATTAGGCATTCGGTTACACTGGCATCATCCTATGCATTTAAAAATTTAAAAATATCTGGTGGGTTAAATTGGCGTACTGGAAAACCGACTACAAAGCCGGTAGATGGAGGTGAAATTATTGAAGATGAAATAAATTACGATACAGCCAATAGTAGCCGCCTTGGAAATTATATGCGGGTAGACGTATCAGCACAATACAATTTCAATATTAGCAAAAAAGTAAAAGCACATGCCGGAATTTCAATTTGGAATTTATTTAATAAAGAAAATATTATAAATAATTATTATATCTTAACCAATAGAGGTGTTGATGAAATTGTGCAAAAATCGTTAGTATTAACACCAAATGTTAGTTTTAGGGTAGTTTTTTAGAAAAGTTTTATTGGAAGAGCTGTGAATAATATTGAATTATAACCATCGCTATACAATGTTTTTTATTTTAAAATTTTTTAAGCACAACGTTAAGGCTATGCTACTGTTGTGGACTAAAGTAGCGAATATTTTCCGTTGTTAATTATTTTATAAATATACACTTACCCTTGAATTAAGCCAAAAAAACGCAATAATTTTTAGCCTTTGTTAGGCACATATTAATATTTTTTCAGCCATTCCTTTATTGAGTTGAAATCTTTTAAATCCATTTGATTTTCCATTTCTCTTGCCATTTCAACAGCATCCCTTGTAAAGAAACTGGTTGTTACAATTATACTTTTTGAAGGCTTGTCTAAATGATGTACACCTATTACTTCACGTATTATTCCAACTCCAATTTTATTTTCAGGTGAATATCTTTTACATTCAATATATGCTAAAAAATCGGTCACAGAGTTCTTTATTTTCGCAATTATATCCCGACCACCATCTCTTGTCGCCTTAGTCAACTCAATGCTAAACCCTAAATCTTCCAATATGCTCCCTATTAATTCTTCGAATTTTCTTGGTGACAAATCATATAATTTTTGAGGATTTCGATTGAAATATTTTTTAATTTCTTCATTTATGTCAGTTATAATTATTGAAGCAGGTTTCGTTTCAGAAACGATCGAATCTTTTACATCTGTTATTGTTAATATTGAGGCTGTTTCTGTTACTAGCTTTTCTTCTTGAAATAAGGATTGTTGATATTTTCCATTATTAATACTTTTACTCAATTTAGATATTAATTCACTCCTTGCTGAGTCAATGGAACTTATGGAAACTTTAATATCAACAGCTCTAAAAGTGTTATCTACTTCTGAAGTTAGAATTACATAACTAAAGTCTTTTTCAATTTTATCTTTTAATAAAACTCCTAGAATTCTATTCTCATTATCCTTAAACCATTCAATTTCTGTTGCAAAGACACCTAGTTTAGTTTCCTTTATTACATTTAACTGATAGAATTCTTTTTTACTTATGGCTTTAATGTTCATTCTACTTGTGCCTAACTTGTTATATGAACACCAATATACATAATTAACAGTAAACTTTTAGGGATAGTTTTACTGTACGGTTTGAGCTCCAATAAAATTAAAAATATTAAGGGTTATAATTTGAAAAGCTTATTAGGAAATATTTAACATCTTAATCTAAACTATTCTAAAACACATTATTAAATTTGAACGAATAACTAATCCAATAAAATGAATATTAAAAAAATCACATTATCGCTAACTGCACTAATGTTAGTTAGTATTATTTCTGGACAAGATCTAACATTCGAAGAATACAACCCAACATCAACACTAGTTGTTCCCGAACATATTGTTATCAGGGCTAAATTCCCTTTTATTGATGTACATGGCCATCAATACAGAATGTATAAACAAGATCTAACACCAGTTATTACTGCAATGGATACCTTAAATATGGGTATTATGGTAAACCTTAGTGGTCGATCTGGAGAGCAATTACAACAATCTGTTGCGAATATTAAAGCACATTACCCAAATCGTTTTGTGGTGTTTGCAAATGTAAATTTTGATGGTGTTGGTAAAGATAAGTGGACAGAAAATACAGTACATCAATTAGAGCAAGATGTAAAAAATGGAGCAAAAGGCTTAAAAGTTTACAAGAGCTTAGGTATGCGAAATAAAGATAGCAATGGAAAAAGAATTGCTATTGATGATAAACGCCTGGATGCCATTTGGGCTAAATGTGGTGAATTGGGCATTCCAATACTGATACATGCGGCGGATCCTAAATCTTTTTGGGATGATTTTAATGGCGATAATGAAAGGTGGCTAGAATTAAAAACGCATCCGAGAAGGAAACGAGGAGCAAATAACCCAGTTCCCTGGGAGCAAATCATTGCAGAGCAACACAACATGTTTAAGAAACATCCTAAAACAAATTTTATCAATGCACATATGGGCTGGTATGCTAATGATTTAGGTAAACTGGGCGAATTAATGGATGAAATGCCAAATATGTATGTAGGTATTGGCGCTATTATTGCAGAACTAGGAAGACAACCTCGCTTTGCCAAAAAGTTTTTTGAAAAATATCAGAATCGTATTTTGTTTGGAAAAGATAGTTGGAAACCAGAAGAATTTCCTACTTATTTTAGGGTATTAGAAACCGATGATGAATACTTTCCTTACCACAAAAAATACCATGCGTTCTGGGCCATGTACGGTTTGGATTTGTCGGATAAAGTTTTAAAAAAAGTGTATTATAAAAATGCTTTGCGATTGATTCCTGGATTAGATGCTAATTTGTTTCCGAACTAATGGTATAAAATTAAAAAAAATGATTAAAATTGCGGTCTTATTAATGATGTCAAGTTTTATGCTATTTTCTCAGCAAAATCCTTCTAAAATTATTAAGGCTGTTAATGATGGTGACCTCAATGTGGTTGCTAAGCTGTTAGACAAAGGTGAAAATCCCAATACGCAGAACAATCAAATGAAATCACTTTTGTATTTGGCTACCGAAAAAAATAATTTTGAAATGATTGATTTGTTATTAAATAAAGGCGCTTTGGTAGATTTTCCGTTTGATAATGATAACAGAATAAAAGAGTAGGAGGGTTTTGATGTTATTGATCCTACGCCACTTTTGTATGCAGGTGCCCATGGTCAAACAAAAATTATAGAACGACTTTTAAAAGAAAAACCAAATTTAGAAATTAGAAATCACTACGGTGGAAATGCCTTGATTCCTGCTGCATAAAAAGGGCACTATACAACGGCAAAACTTTTGTTAGAAATGACAGATATAGATGTAGATTTTGTCAATTACCTAGGTTGGACAGCTTTACTTGAAGTAGTTATTTTATCTAAAAATAAAGATATGGAGATAAATATGGCCAAACTTTTGTTAGATTATGGTGCAAAAGTCACTATTAAAGATAAGGATGGTGTGGATGCTTTGATGCATGCAAAAAAATCTAAAAATAAAGCATTGATAAAGCTGATAGAAAGTTATTGATACTTTTTATAAAACTCACCTTCTTCTGTTAGGCAGTAAAGGAGGTGGCTCACCGTTAAACGGGTTACTTCTTCTAATACTTTTTACACCCATACCCGAGGCATTTATTTCTCATTGAAAAACCACCGTCTTTGACGGTGGTCATGTTTTAAAGGCTCTGCCATTTTTTAGTTTTGCCATCTAAAACTTTTTAAGATTGTATTATACTGATATAGGTTGACCTTTTTTATTAGGTTATTTTTTAAATTTAG
>CAYPHN010000160.1:0-8216 GCA_964410265.1 uncultured Flavobacteriaceae bacterium
TTAAAGAAAGTAAAATTCCAAAATGGTTAAACATAGCTATAGGCTATGGAGCCAATGGTTTACCCGAAAATAGTTACGATTTTTCAACCAGACCAATCCAACAAATTGAATCTTACCGACAGTTTTTTACCAGTATTGATATTGACCTGACCAAAATAAATACAAAATCACCATTTTTAAAAACGGTATTCAACCTTTTTAATTATGTAAAAATTCCAGCACCCACTATAGAATATAGGAGTAATGGCCAATTCAAGTTTCATACCATTTACTTTTAACACCTTGTTTATTACAATATTAACAATTTTTAACATCTTCATGTCAAGTAAAAAATAGTATATTTGCAAAAGTATTGTTTAGCAACCCCAACTTTGCGAATACTATAATTATGAAAAAGAGATATACCCCTATTGCATTAAGTGGATTAATTTTCATTTCGTTTACTTTGTTTGGCAATTCAGAACTTTTGAATCCAAAAAAAGTACAGTATAATTTACCTATTGCAAATTCAATTGCAACAGTTAGTAAAGATATCAAACCCTTTAATATAGTTTATACACCAAATGTTGATAATGCTTTTATTGGTTTTAGAGAAGCTTTAGCCTTTAAAGAATCACAAGGCAAATACGATAAAATAAATACTTTGGGTTATATGGGTAAATACCAGTTTGGTAAATCTACTTTAAACAGAATAAAAATTTATGATACCAATGCGTTTATAAATGATCCAGCCCTGCAAGAAAAAGCGTTTATCACTTTAAGCTCATTGAATAAATGGATTCTAATAAGAGATATTAAACGTAGTGTGGGTAAAACCATCAACGGTATTAAAATAACCGAATCAGGCATCTTAGCGGCTGCCCACTTAGCGGGTGCAGGTAATGTAAAAAAATACTTACGCAGTAATGGTGAATTTATTTTTACTGATGCATATGGAAGCGACGTGCAACATTATATGAAAAAATTTGCAGGCTATGACACATCTTTTATTTCTCCAATAAAAAATGCTTCTATTTAGTACTAGATGAAGCTTTTAGATTAGTATTTATGTATTATAAAAATACAAGGTCTTTTATGTAGGTTTTCATTTTCATTTTTCCAATCACTAACCTTTAAAGTTTTTATATATTCTGTTGCAAGTGTAATATCAGCTGCTACACATAAAAAAGTATTGGGTGTTAAGCTGCTTTTTAAATCAATTAGTAATTTTTCATTTCTATAAGGTGTTTCTATAAAAATTTGCGATTGGTTCTTTTGTTTTGATAATTTTTCTAAATCTTTTATTGCTTTTTTTCTTTCTGATTTTTCTATTGGCAAATAACCATTAAAAGCGAAATTTTGTCCATTTAATCCAGAACTCATCATGGCCAAAACTATAGAAGAAGGCCCAACCAATGGTACTACCCTAATCTTTTTAAGATGCGCCTGCATTACGATATTTGCTCCTGGATCTGCTATAGCTGGAACACCTGCTTCAGATAATAAACCTACATTAACACCTTGTAAACAAGGGTCTAAATAAGACTTAGATTCTAGTTCTGTAGTAAATTTATCTAAAACATTAATTCTTAAAGAGGCTTGAGATTTACCCGGGGTTATTTTCTTAATAAATCGTCTGGCTGTTTTTTCGTTTTCAACAATATAAAATTTGATTTCTTCAACAGCCTTTTTTACTGAAAATGGTAAGACCTCTAGAGGTTCATTATCTCCTAAAGGAGTTGGAATTAAATATAATTTACCTAAACCTGGTTTCATTTTAGTTTAATTTACTGGCAATAATATCACAAGTTTTGTTTAACATTTGAAATACATCTTCAAAACCCTTATCACCGTCATAATATGGATCAGGCACTTCATTGCTCTCCCAAACATTTAATTCATCCAATATCAAACGTACCTTATTCTTATCTTTTTCAAACCTTGCTAAAGAGATAACATCACTATAATTAGATTTATCCATAACATAAATAATATCAAAATCATCAAAGTCCAAAATGCTAAATTTCCGACAACGTTGGTCAGTCAAATCTACACCGTGTGTTCTGGCAACAGATATAGATCTATCATCTGGCAATTCTCCTATATGCCAACCGCCTGTACCTGCAGAATCTATATAGAATTTATTAGCGTCTACCTTTGATTTTAAAATTCCTTCAGCTAATGGGGATCTACAGATATTCCCTAGACAAACCATTAAAATTTTAATCATTATTTAAAAATTAAAAAGTAAGTTTTTTTGTTATTTCGTCAACATACTTACGAAACTGCTTATCGGTTTCCGTAAGATTATCTACTGTTTTACAAGCGTGTAGTACCGTAGCATGATCTCTGCTACCTATTTGAGACCCAATACTTGCCAAAGAAGCTTTGGTCATTCTTTTAGCAAAATACATGGCCAATTGACGTGCTTGAACAATATGGCGTTTTCTTGTTTTGGATTGTAATGTAGTTACATCCATTTCAAAATATTTTGAAACAACTTTTTGGATATAATCAATAGAAACCTCTTTTTTGGTGTTTTTTACAAATTTGTCGACAATTTGTTTGGTAAGTGAAAGTGTAAATTCTTTTCGATTGAAGGAAGCCTGAGCAATTAATGAAATTAAAACACCTTCTAATTCTCTAACGTTTGTTTTTATATTTTTAGCTATATATTCTACTATCTCTTCCGGAATTTCAACACCATCTCTAAACATTTTACTTTGCAGTATTGAAATTCTTGTTTCATAATCAGGTGGCATTAATTCGGCTGACAAGCCCCATTTAAATCTAGATAACAATCGTTGTTCAATATCTTGCATATCAACTGGCGCCTTGTCTGAAGTTAAAATAACTTGTTTGCCATTTTGATGCAAATGATTAAATATATGGAAAAACACATCCTGTGTACCAGATTTACCCGATAAGAATTGTACATCATCAACAATCAGCACATCTATCATTTGATAAAAATGAATAAAATCATTTCTGGTATTTGATTTAACAGAATCAATAAATTGTTGTGTGAATTTTTCTGCAGATATATATAAAACTGTTTTCTCAGGATATCTTTCTTTTATACGAACACCTATAGCCTGTGACAAATGAGTTTTACCAAGGCCTACTCCACCATAAATCAATAATGGATTAAAAGAAGTACCTCCGGGTTTATTTGAAACAGCAATACTTGCAGATCTTGCCAAACGATTTGCATCTCCTTCAATATAATTTTCAAAATTATAATTGGGATTTAACTGTGACTCTATTTTAACTTTTTGAATTCCTGGAATAACAAATGGATTTTTCAATTCACGTCTATCAATTTCTAATGGAATGGTAACTCCTTGAGAATTAAATGGTTTTCTGTTTGAACTAGGGAATTTTACTGTATGAGGTTTTCTGTTGCTATAGGTATTTTCCATTCTTACATCATATACCAATTTTGCATTATCACCCATCTCTCTAACTAACGAAACTCTTAACAATTTAATGTAATGTTCCTCCAACCATTCAAAAAAGAATTTGCTTGGTACCTGAATGGTTAAAACATCTCCAGAAATTTTTATCGGCTTTATTGGTTCAAACCAAGTTTTGTAAGCTTGGGGTTTAATGTTGTCTTTAATAAAAAGCAGGCAATTATTCCATACAGAGGAGGCTGTCTTAGTCATTTTAGCTGAAAAATTTTGAATTAGTATTGTTCCCTTTTTATAATATAATATTGCTACTCTATCACATTACAAAAGTGTGAATAAAGTTTAGTATAAAAAAATTAAATTGCTATTGCATATTAACTTTTTTTTACGTAAACTATAACGCTAGTGCAAATTACGAAAAAATTGATTAAAAACGAAAATAAACTAAGAGTTCGGTATAGTGAAACCGATCAAATGGGCTATGTTTATTATGGAAATTATGCCCAATTTTTTGAGGTAGGCAGAGTTGAATGGCTTAGAAGCCTTGGAGTTAACTATAAAAGTCTTGAAGAAAATGGTATTATGTTACCCGTTTTAAAATTAAATGTTAATTTTCACAAACCTGCTAAATATGACGACCTTCTCACAGTTGTAACAATTTTAAATAAAAAACCTCTGGTAAAAATAGAATTTGACTTTGAAATTTATAACGAAAAAAAAGAGCTGTTAACTACCGGTTATACAAGTTTGGTTTTTATTGATATGAAAAACAACAAACCCATCAAAGCGCCTAAATATTTACTAGACAAAATTTATCCTTATTTTAGTGTACCTGTTTAATTTTTAAGCAACGTAAATCTTCAAATAGTTTTTTTATTTGTATTGCGTCATTTTTTCTAACTGACAGTTCTATTTTACAATCTAAATTCATTTCTTGTGAAATTAAATTAATATTTTTTTCTTTTATTAATCGCATAACCTTATTCATATTTACATAATCAAATTGCAATATAAAATGAATATCAATGGTTTTATTAATAATTTCGGAGCTATGCAAAGCAAGGTTAGCCGAAGTTTTGTAAGCACTAATCAACCCACCTACACCTAGTTTTGTTCCACCAAAATACCTTACAACAACAATTAATACATCCGTAAGTTCGAAAGACAAGATTTGACCATATATTGGCATACCCGCACTGTTGTTTGGCTCTCCATCATCATTAGCTCGAAACACAACCTTATCTACTCCAATACGCCATGCATAACACCAATGCCTAGCTTTATGATGGCTTTCTCTTAACTTTCTAATAATTGGCAAAACCTCTTTTTCTGAACCAATTGGAAAGGCATAAGCTAAAAACTTACTGCCTTTCTCTTTATAAACTGCTTCAGGTGAAGGTTTTGATATAGTTTTATATGCATCTGTTTCTTGCAAAAAAATAAAATTTAAATGATTAGGTTCCTACTTCTTGTTGACCAAATAAACTATTTTTTATCTCATACATATTTACCACATCTTCTTTAACAGGAATTAAATGCCATGTTTTTAAACCTAGTTTCTTTGCTCCGATTATATTAATCAAACTATCATCTACGAACATAGTTTCAGCAACTTTTAATTTATTCTCTTGGATAATCAATTCAAAAGACTCTTTCTCTGGTTTTCTATGATGAATAAGATGTGAATAATAAATCTTTTCAAAGCAATTTACAAAACGAGTATAAAAATCATATCCTACCAGATTCTTAAAATACTCTATGTGTAATTCATTCGTATTACTCAACAAAAACAAACGGTAATTATTTTGAATTTTTTCTAAAAAAGAAAGTCTATAATTAGGAAAATCAATTATAATAGAATTCCACGAATCAATAAATTGATCATTCGATAATTTTGAAAATATATCTTTATAAAACGACAAAAATTCTTCTGTAGAGATCAAACCCTTTTCATATGACACATTACAATCTAGCATTTCATCGGTAAACTTTTGAATTCCCAATTTTAGCATTTCAGTTTTGGACTTTGAATGATCTAAATTGATAAAAACATCACCTAAATCAAATATAATATTTTTAATCATTTGAATAAATTGAGAGTTTGTTGTTTTTTATATCCTTTTTTTTAAGGTAGTTGAATGATTCATTTATTCTTTTACCATTAAAATCAGGAGCACTTATTCCCTTAAAAAAATTAATTTCACTTGTAAAGACTCTCGCTTCATCCCATAAATTATCTTCAACAAAACTCTTTAAAATTTTAGATCCTCCTTCAATTATTAAGGATTGAACTCCTCTTTTATATAAGACAGTTAAAATTTGATTTGTTACATTTTTTGAAAAATCAATTTTAACCCAGTTTATTATTCCTCCTTCATCAATCACCTCTCTCTCAGTAAATATAATTGTTTCTACCCCCCCATCAAAGAAATTATAATTTTTTGGGATTCTTAATCGCCTGTCCAATGCTATTCTTATAGGTGAATTTCCATAATAATTACGTGCATTTAATTTTGGATTATCCTTAACGACTGTATTTGTCCCCACTAAAATCGACTGTTCTTCAGTTCGCCATTTATGTACTAATTGCAGTGAATAGGCATTCGAAATCCAAATAGGTTTATTAATATTACTCGTATTTTCTTCTGGAAAAATAAAACCGTCTTTTGTCTCAGCCCATTTCAATATAATATATGGTCTTTTTTTTTGATGAAACGTAAAAAAACGTCTATTCAAAAACCTACATGCTTTCTCTAAAACACCAACAACCACCTCACAACCAGCTTCCTTCAACCTTTCAACACCCTTGCCATGCACTTCACTATTAAAATCGATTGTACCTATAACCACTTTTCTAATATGCATTTCAATTATCAAATCTGCACAGGGTGGTGTTCTACCATGATGAGAACAGGGTTCTAAATTTATATAAATGGTTGATTTAGATAATAAATTTTTATCTTTAACAGCACAGATTGCATTTACTTCTGCATGTGGTTCACCTGCCTGTTGGTGCCAACCCTCTCCAATAATTCTATCATTATAAACCACAACACTTCCCACCAAAGGATTTGGATAAGTATTACCCAGACCATTATTTGCCAAATTTATGCAACGACGCATATATTTTTCGTGAATTTTCAATACAATGCTATTTTATTTTACAAATCTATAAAAAAGAATATTTTAAATAATTAATTTTACTTTTTTATTTACGCCCTAAATTTATGACTTACAAAATAGAACTAAGAGAAATTCAAAAAAAAGACAATGATTCAATTGCTAAAATAATCAAATCTACGCTTGAAGAACTCCACGTTGCCATAGAAGGTACCGCTTACACGGATAGTGAAACCAATGCAATGTTCGAGGCATATAAACATGAAAAATCTATTTATTTTGTGGTTACAGTAAATCATGAAATTGTAGCTGGCTGTGGCATTAATAAATTAAAAAATGGAGACCCAAAAGTTTGTGAGTTACAGAAAATGTATATGTTGCCAAAAGCGAGAGGATTAAAAATAGGCAAACAGTTAATTTTAAAATGTATAGATTTCGCCATAAGCTCAGGGTATAAACAATGTTATTTAGAAACATTCCCAGGTATGAAAGCGGCAATTAATTTATATAAAAAGAATGGATTTCAAATTATTGATAAGGCTCTTGGTAATACCAGTCATTATTCCTGTAATGTTTGGATGCTTAAAAATTTATAACAGAAGAAGACAAGATCAAAATAATGACAATTAAAAATCTTAAAAATATCTTTAAAAAAGAACTTTCAAATCTTTATCCTATACAAGAAATAGATAACTTTTTTTATTTACTAACTGAATCCTTTTTAAATTTAAATAGAATCGATCTTGCTTTAGATCCCAATTTGGAAATTATTTTCGCAACAGAACAAAAATACCATTCCGCTTTAGCGAAATTAAAAAAAGAAATACCCATACAATACATTTTAGGTACAACAGAGTTTTATGGCTTAAATTTTAAAGTGAATGCAAATGTTTTAATACCTAGGCCAGAAACTGAAGAACTTGTTAGCTGGATAATTGAAGAAGTTAAAAGTGAAAAAATAATTACGAATGACAAATTTCGAACCCAAACAACAAACCTCAACATTATAGACATTGGTACTGGTAGTGGCTGCATTGCCATCACATTGGCTAAAAATATTTCAAATGCTACTATTTGGGCTCTAGATGTATCAGATAAAGCCTTGGAAATAGCAAAATATAATGCTAAATTAAACGGTGTAGACATACAATTTCTCCATAAAGATATTCTCAATACGAAAAAATTTTCTGTCAAATTCGACCTTATCGTAAGCAACCCTCCTTATGTAAGAGATTTGGAGAAAAACGAGATAAATAATAATGTTTTACAGTACGAACCACACCTTGCCATATTTGTAAAAAATGAAAAACCTTTAATCTTTTACGATAAAATAGCCGATTTGGCCAAGAAAAATTTAAATAAAAATGGACAACTTTATTTTGAAATTAATCAATATCTTGGAAATGAAACCAAAACGCTTTTACATAAAAAAGGTTTTAGGAATATAGCGTTAAAAAAAGATATTTTTAAAAATGATAGAATGATTAAAGCAGCTTATCTTTTATAAAAAAAACATGAACTTCGCTTATCAGATAATATCTTTTATTAAAACAAATTGCTATTTTAGATGCCAGAATGAGTAATTTAGCTAACACATCAACTTGTTGATATTTAAATAGTTAATAAAACGTTGCCCAGAATGAAAAAAACAGAACTGAATGAAAAAAATACTTCTGATAATATTGATAGCATTTTCTGGACTAT
>CAYPHN010000161.1:0-8207 GCA_964410265.1 uncultured Flavobacteriaceae bacterium
AGCGCTGATGGTACTGCCCCTGGGTGGGAGAGTAAGTCGTTGCCTTTTTTTAAAAAACCTCTTGACCTTTATTGTTAAGAGGTTTTTTTATGAAGAAAAATAGTTATTTAAGAATAGAATATAGTTTTATTTTCTTTTAAAACTAAAGTTATATCTTAAATAAAATCCTACAGTTGTATAATTTACTTCTTGGTGTGTAACCGGAGTTAGTGAATATTTAAAGTAAGGTTCAATAACAATTGATTCTCGTTTGTTATTCATAGGAAACTCCATTCCAAAAGATAGATTTACCATACTAGCAAAATTAAAATCATTTGATAGGTTCTGATTTGCTTTAATTGTTTTATTTGACTGAACTAAATTATATTCTATAATTTCTTCTCCATTGTTATTTAAGGTGTTAGTTGCTACTTTAGTATTAACAAGATAATCTGTTATAACGTTTTCTTTAAAATAGGATATTGAAGAAAGCCCAGCAGAGACAAATAATTTTTTTTCTGAAATAGTGAAATTATATTTCACATTGATAGGAATTTCTATACCTTTCATTGTAGCTTCTTTTGATATTAATTGAACTCCTTCATTACTAACAATATCTGTTACTAAAGAAATATCTTGGTTTTGTAAATTAAATTTTTGATTGGTATATAGAATTCCTGTTGAAATATCAAGCTTTTTCAAAACTGGAATTTCTACTGTAATTCCGCTTGAAAATCCAATATCATAATTTTTATTTTCTTTTATCGAATTAATCATTGATGATACATTAATACCAATTTTAATAGATTTATGATTTAATATTTTATTAGGTTCACTATCGTTAGTAGCTACAATTAATTCTTCTATATCCTTTTTGCTTTTTACAATTGATTTTGTATTTTCTACAGTATCAATTTCAATATCATTTTGTACAATATTTTTATTTTTAACTGATGCATCAAAAACAGCATTATCAAGAGTCTTAATTTTTAATGAATCTTTTTGAGAAATTATATGATATGTTGTTTCAGAAGTGTTTTTAGTTTTAGATTCTCTATTTTTCTTATTAGAACTTGCAATAGTATTGGTCTTTAATTTTATTTGATTTATTTTTTGGAAAGAGTTATTGTTAGAATTTGAGGTATCAATTTCACTAATTCTTATCTCATCTGTTGTATTATCATAGCTTTTGTTTATAATATCTTTTTTTGATGATTTTTTTTCATCTACAACTATTTCTATTTCTTCACTTTGGATAGTATCTGGATTGGAAAATAAAAACTTCCCTAAACTACCAGTTATTATAAAAAGCAGTGCTACACCTACAAAACGCCACAAAAAAAGAGCTTTTCTTTTTTTCTTTTCTTTTTTTGCAACCAACATTTCCCAATGTTCAGGGTTATAAGGAATTTCCCTGTTTTCAAAGGTATCCTTAATTTTATTGCTTAATATTTTGTCAAATTTATCTTTCATCACTCCTCAAAAGTTTTTATGAATTAATATTCTTAACTTTTTTTTTGCTCTTGTTAAAAACACTCTTGATGTACTCGTTTCTATATTTAATTTTTTTGATATTTCTTTATGACTATAACCTTGTATTTCAAAGAGGTTAAAGACCATTCGATGTAGTTTAGGCAATTGATCTAAAAGTTTAATAATATCTTTGGCTGTTAAGTCATTTATTATTTCTTCATTACTATGTAATTCTTCTATTTCTTCTATTTGAAAATAATTAGTGTGCTTTATATTTTTTCTAATATGATCAATTGCGGTATTAATCAATATTCGTCTTAACCAATTTTTAAAAGGAATAGAATTTTTTTTTTTTTGAATGGCAGAAAAAACTTTTAAAAAGCTATCATTTAAAATACTTATAGCATCATCATTGGAATAAGTGTAGAGCCTACAAATACTAAGCGCATAACCATAGAAATGTTTATATAGAATTTCTTGATAAAATACGTTTCCACTTTTGCACTCAATAATGAGTTTGTTTTCGCTCAGTACTTTTTCCAAATTAACTTTAAAATGATTAATTAATTACCTTTTACAAATACATCAGGTGTTTCACTAGTATTAAAAGAGCTGAAGATGTTATATTTACATTTATCTTTATATTCAACATCTCCAATTAATTGTTTTAAATTAATATCAATTGTTTCAGTAAGATATGCTTCGCATGGATCACCATTTCCATTGTGTATTATCAATAAATTTATAAAACAAGGTTCTTTTTTATAAATTAGACCATCCCAAATTATTTCAAAAGTATGATTTTTACAACCACCACTATACGATAGATTAACTTTTAATAAGTCTCCTTCTTTTTTTACACTATTTATTGTAAAAGCATCTCCTGTGGCTAAACTATTTTTTCTATTACTATCTATGTCACCAAATAAATTTTTATTTATTCGTAAAATAACCTCACTTTTAGCAGAGTTATTTAAACCATTTGCTATTATAGGGGTATCATTATTATTACAAGAAAAAGTAAATGAAGCAATAGCAAAGGTTAGCAATATGTAAGTTATTTTTTTCATATTTGATATTTAGGTTCTCCAACTCTTCCGATAAAGCAAATAGAACCTGTTATATTTTCTCTAATAACATAAATAAATGGTTTATTGGCATAAAATGATTTGAGTCCAATAGATGTGGTTCCAATACCAATTGAAGTAGCTGCTGCTGCTTCAGTACCTTTTTCATTGACGTCAATAAATGTTTTTTGTAATACAGAAGATATTAGTAATGGTATATCACTAATTTTACTAAAGTCGGCAGTATCTGTAAAAGCCACACTTAATCCCATATTGATAAGTTCATCGTTTAATTTATTTTTATATTCTAATTTAAATTTTGGAATTGTTACTGTAATTTCTTCAGGGTTAAAATTATTGAGCCAACTCTCCCAATTTTCAGCACTTAAATTTACAATAATATCCTTTGTTGATTTATTTTTATTAGGAAGTAAAATAACCATGCTAAATTTATCTTTTTCGTAAGGTAAAATGATAGAAGAAAACAGTGCGTTTTTAAAATAATTTACTTTTTCTTTGATTGTCATCATCTCTACTTGTACAGTTTCTGTTTCACTTTTATAAAAAGGATTACTTTGGGTGTTTTTTACATCAAATCTATATTTCCAGTTGGCATTAAAGTATAATGCATTTATCAAGAAAAGTCTGTCTCTAGAATTAATTTGATCAATTATTTTAGGTATTTTTTCATGAGTTTTATTTGATACCCAATTATTTATTGTTTCAACTGCTGTGGGATTATTAAAATCTAAATTTTGAACTTTGGCAAAGTAATAATCTTTATTCAAGTTGATAAATTCTTTTTTTACAGGGAAGTCATCCTTTATCCAAATAGAATTGGCTATTTCCAGAATTGAGCCATCGGCGTTACTTGACAATTTGTTTATCAAATTTTTATTAAATTGATTGACTTCTAGCAATGACATATTATAATTTAATACTTGATCAAAAGCGATTTTAGTTTCACAATTAGCACCATTATATGCCATACCCAATGCCAAAGAAAGACTTACAGGTGACACCATATAATTACTCTTTGTTTCCGAATTTGCTATTTCCTTAAAAAAATCGAAAGCAAATTTATTATTTTCTTTAACTATATTTTTTGCGTTTTCAGTTTTCAGTTTATAATCTATACCTTCTGTTGATTCCTCAGTATTGTCACATGAATAATAAAATACCGAAACGAATAAAAATAGTAATAATTTGATTTTTTGCATAATGTATAATTTAAAGTGTAAATTATTTAATTTTAATGTTAGGGTTATATTTATCAGACGACTAGAGGGGATTGATGTCGCCCGATAAAATTTAACCAAATTTAACTTCTTCCTTCCTATTGTTTTTCCAAATCAATGTTTTTTTATTTTACCTTTAAAATTGGGGCAATCTCCACTAGTTTGTTATAAAAAATTTAATCGATTATCTCTACATTATTAAATACTTCAATTATCATTTCTTGCTCAGTTGTATTTAAATTATTGGTAGATATTGAAAGTGAATTATAACCATTTGGATTATCAATTGAATCGCTAATTTTAAATAAATGAATTCTAGTATAGTTTAACTCTGAGTTAATAGGTTTAACTATTTGTCTGTAATGTCCATTTATTTCGTATTCGGTCACAAGATATTCATTCTCAGGTAAATTCGTAGTTGGTAACGTATACCATCCATAATCAAAAAAGAGTGATATTCCAGAGCCATTTACATTCCCTACATAAGAGTCAATTCCTTGTAGTTCTTCAAGGACGAATTTGGTTTGAAAATTAAAAATATAGTTTCCAATTTCTATTGAACTTGGTTCATTACTATCATCATCATTGTTACAATTCCAGAATAGGCAGAGAATAGCAACTAAAGTTAAATATCTCATAATATATATATATTGTTATTAATTTTTTTTTGTTTTTTCGCATTATTTACAACTTACTTATATTACCATTACGTAAAAAGAATGCATAACGCTACACTAGATTATTATTTTAATCAATAGAATTTTTGTTGAAAAAATATTAAGAGAGTACTAGCCTAAATCAATTCCCCGTTAATTAGAACCATATCAATTAAATTGCTACCAAATGCATAGGGAATAAAATTATATGATGGAATCTCTTTAGTTACAATTAAGCTAGCTTTTTTACCTTTTGTAATACTACCATGTGTGGTAGATAAATTCATGGCATAAGCACCATTTATTGTAGCAGCATTGATGGCTTCTTCGGGAGTCATTTTCATTTTTATACATGCAGTAGCAACAAGAAAGTTCATATTTCCGCTAGGAGTTGAATCTGGATTATAGTCAGTAGCTAATGCCAAAGGTAAATCTTGATCAATAATTTTTCTTGCTGGAGTGTATGGAATACTTAAAAAATAGGAACAAGAAGGTAATGCAACAGGCATTGTATTACTGTTTTTAATTACTTCAATATCTTCTGGTTGCATTATTTCTAAATAATCAATACTTAGTGCATTATGTTTTATTCCTATTTGAACACCACCAATACTTGTAAATTGATTTACATGAATTTTTGGAATTAAATTATACTTTTTTCCTGTTATTAAAATTCGTTCTGTTTGAGCAACAGTAAAATACCCTGTTTCACAAAAGACATCTATAAATTCTGCTAAATTTTCTTCGGCTATAGCTGGAATCATTTTATTACAAATTAAATCTACATATAATTCTTTATTTTCTTTAAATTTAGATGGAAATGCGTGAGCACCTAAAAACGTTGCTTTAATTTCTATTGGGTAATTAATTGCTAATTTTTTGATTACACGAAGCATTTTAATTTTTGCTTCAAAAGTTAAACCTATCAGCGCTGATGGTACTGTCTCTGGGTGGGAGAGTAAGTCGTTGCCTTTTTTTTAAAACCCCGATTCTATCTTATTAGAATCGGGATTTTTTTGGTATTGTCTAACTTTGTGTGTCTACCTCATCTCGAAAAATAAATTTGAGGTAAAAATGGACATAAAAATATTTACACTACCAACAGGTCTCCTTTCTCTTGTTTAAACAATAATATTTATTTTTTTTGGTTTTATTATCTACAAACATGTTAGGCATATAAAAACTATTGATTTTGATCAGAAAAAATAGCTCTAGTTTTAATGATTATAAGAATTCTGATTATCATCTACCATTAAAAAGAAATAGTAATCCTAACATTAATTCTTAAAATAAATGAGTATGAGATATTATTACCTTTTTATATTATTAAGTTTTTCAACTATTCATGCAACTGACTACCATGTTGGTCCGAATCAAACATTAACAACAATATCAGAAGTACCCTGGGCAACTTTAAATGCAGGAGACCGTGTATATATTCATTGGAGGTCAACATCTTATAAAGAAAAGTGGGTAATTAACAGACAGGGAACAGCTACAAACCGTATAGAAATAATCGGTGTGAATGGGCCACAAGGACAACAACCGGTAATTGACGGTAATGGTGCAGTTACAGTTAACGGTGTAAATTTCTGGAACCAAAAACGAGGGGTAATTAAAATTGGTGGTTCTAACACACCAGCGGATGGTTTACCTGCTTATATAACTATAGATAACCTTGAAATCAGATCTGGTCGCCCACCATATCAATTCACAAACGACAGTAATCAAACTGAAACCTATGCAAATAATGCCGCCGCTATTTATGTTGAAAAAGCAACAAATCTAATCATAAGAAATTGTACACTAAAAGATTCTGGAAATGGTTTATTTATTGGAGCAAATGATGGGCAAACAAAAAATATCCTAATTGAAAAAAATTACATTTATGATAACGGTATTGTTGGAAGAATTTACGAACACAATACCTACACTGCTGCCATAAACATTACTTATCAGTTTAATCGTTTTGGTCCTTTAAGGGAAGGTGCAGATGGTAATAATCTCAAAGACAGATCAGCTGGTTTGGTGGTTCGATATAATTGGATTGAAAGTGGTAATAGACAATTGGATCTTGTAGACGCTGAAGATTCTCAGGTATTGGTTAATGATCCAAGTTACAATACCACACATGTGTATGGAAATGTATTAATAGAACCTGATGGTGCCGGTAATTCACAGATGGTTCATTATGGAGGGGATAGTGGAACTACTGAGGATTACAGAAAAGGTGTATTATATTTTTACAATAATACGGTAATTTCAACACGCACGGGAAATACTACTTTGATACGACTGTCAACCAATGCAGAAACAGCGCAAGTTTTTAATAATGTGATCTTTACTTCGGCTTCAGGTAATCGTTTTGCTATGATAAGCGGAAATGGAACTTTTATCATGCATCATAATTGGTTGAAAACGAGTTGGAGGGATTGTCATTGTACACCAAGTGGCGTTGTAAATGATCAAGGGAATAATGTAGTCGGTTCAGATCCGCAGTTTGAAGACTTTACGAATCAAATTTTTAAATTACAAGATAGCTCACCTTTAATAAATAATGGAGATGTAATTCCTGTTGCTCTGCTACCCGATCATAAGCCTTCTTTTGAATACCTGAAACATCAAGATTTAGAAGCAAGACTCATAGCGGGAAATTTAGATATCGGGGCATTTGAAAATACTTCGGTTTTATCAACGGATGACATAATATTGAGTAGTAATGTTACGATAGTACCAAATCCTGCAACAGGTGTTTTAAAAATAGAATTGAATGGTGAAGTTTTAAAAAGTGCAATTATTTATAATAATTTAGGTCAACAAGTAAATAAAATAAATTCAAATATAATAGATATTTCAAATTTGTCAAATGGTATTTATTTTGTCAAAATCTTATCGCTAAGTGGCAAAGAAGCGGTTAAAAAAGTTGTGAAATACTAAACTGAAATTCTAGTCTTTGAATAGATTTTAAGAAATATCATTCAAGTTACTAGTATTCAGTAGGGTATAAAGAAAACTACCTTAAAAGATTATTAAGGTAGTTTTCAAGGAACAAACTAATTATATAGAGGAGGGGTTATATTTTTTCTAATATTAATTTTTGCGTTCTTTCATCATGATCATTATTATCATCACTAAATTTAGACAATTCAATACGTTTATTGCTATAAGCTACAACTCTCCATCTGTTATTTAATTCATCAAATGGTGGTTCCAAACCAAAATTTAAAGCTAATCTTATTACTTCATTGTGGCGATACGCCAACCATGAACCATCAATTAAATGACCATTTCCTTCTGCAAGTACTGCACCTGATTCAAGAAAATCAATTATAAATCCTGCATAGTTTGGAGTTTCGTTGTTGTTTCCAACCATATAAGAGGCCACTTCCCAATTTCCGTTATTGAGTACAGCATTGATATTTTTCACTGGTTCATCTTGGCAAAATCGTTTAATAACCATTTCGCTATTCTGATTTTCAAGTTTCAATTTATTGTATTCTAATAAGGTAATTAGCCAATGCAAATTTAAATCTGGGCGATTGTTAAATGTCATTTGTAATACAAATCCAGCATCAGCTTCTAAAATATCCCATGTTCCGTTTACTAACTCACCACCGATACGTAATTTTACAGTTCCATCTTCATTAAATTTTAATGGTGTTCCAATATATTGTGTTTCTTTATCAAAATTATTAATTCTTAATCGTGTAATTCTCCATAAACATTCCTCAAGAATATTTTTAATTCTGTTTATAGATTGATCAAATACGAGATCACAATGTTTTTCTAAAATA
>CAYPHN010000162.1:0-1161 GCA_964410265.1 uncultured Flavobacteriaceae bacterium
ATAAACATCCACTAAGTGATTTTGCCTATCTAGAACAGGCATACATTCTGTTCTAAATTTTAACATTTTATCCTTTATAAATTCAAATGATTCATCTTCATAACTAAATGTTAATTCTTCCCTTAAAATTTTATATAGTTTAGTATTCAATTTATAATTTCCAATTATAGCTCTTTGGATATCACCAATACTTATAAGACTAAAAAAATCATTTTGATCAAAAACAAGCAATAATTTCTTTTTAACTTCATCCATTTTCTTTAATGCCAAAAGAATAGAATCATTTTTATCAATTATAATTTTATCTATTTTATTTTTTAAAGTCCTATCCATCTTTGTTATTGAATCATTTTTTTTAATCCTTCTTCCAAGTTTACAGTAGGTTCCCAATTTAATATTGTTCTTGCTTTTGAAATATCTGCTACTGTGTCCAACACTTCATTTTGTCTAGCTACCTTATCATATTCAATATCAAGCGTATTGTTATACAACTTGTCTATGATTCCCACAACATTTTCAACTGAAAAACTTATCCCACTTGCAATATTAAATTCATCAAATTCTATATTCTCATTTTCAACTGCCAACCTGAAAGCTTCAACTACATCATCTATAAACACAAAATCTCTCTTTGGTCTTGGATCCAATAATTTAACTTTACCAGTTCTAGCCTGTTTTAAGATTAGTGGTATAAGAAAATTCTCATTTTGACCTGCCCCATAAATATTAAAGGGTCTTATTATAATTGATTTCACATTAAAGTATTTATGAAAATCTCTACAAATTTTCTCTCCAATTATTTTAGTCTCAGCATAAGGATTAAATCCTTTTAATGAATGATTTTCATCTATTGGAAGATATTCTGGTTTGCCATAAACATAAGAACTCGTAAAAATAAATTTTGCTTTATGAATTCTACATAATTCTAAACCGTTTATAACTCCATTAACATTTAAATTATAAAAATCTCTTGGACTTTCGAAGCTCTGAGGGACAAAACTTTTTGCTGCAAGATGAATCATTACATCAAATTGTTTGATCTTCTTCAATTGCTCCCAATTCAAAATATCAATTCCTTCATTAACATCTACCTTTATTATTTTATGTCCTGATCTTTCCAACTTTGTTACAAGTCTTCTTCCAATAAAACCTGAGCTTCCA
>CAYPHN010000162.1:1188-8169 GCA_964410265.1 uncultured Flavobacteriaceae bacterium
ATAATTTTTTAATTCGTTTAGCCGGATTTCCAATAAAAACTCCTTTCTCGTGTATTGTTTTTATTACAACTGAACCAAGCCCAATTATTGTTCCGCTCTTAATAGTTAAATCATTTTTTATAGACGTTCCACTTCCTATAAAACAGTTGTCATATATCCTACAGTTGCCATTTATATTTACACCCGTTGATATATGACAATCATTTCCAATATGTACATCATGCTCAATCAAGGATTTATTATTTATTATACAATTTTCTCCTATCCAGGCATCTGCATTCACAATGGCATAATGCATAATTATTGTACCATCACCTAACTTAGAATGCTCTGAAACATAAGCTTTAGGTGAAATGATCTTTGGTAACCTCCCGCCATTATTTTTTATAATATTGAATAACTCAATTCTGCGTTTAGAGTTACCCATGTTTCCTAAAGTAATTAAAAAATTATATCCTTTGCTTGCTAATGCAAGTAAATCTTCATCTCGACCAAAAATCTTATAACCTAAAACACTTTTCCCAAGTTCTTTGGGTAAATCTATAACACCTTTAATTCGGTATTTATTTTCAGATTCTATTACGTCAATACATGATTTACAATGCCCCCCTCCTCCAACAAGTATAATTTCAGTTCTATTCATATATCTAACTTTCTAATTAATGATACACGCTTTACATCTTAGAATCTAAATACTTACCTGTTTCTTTATGCCCAAAATCAGGGATCAGTTTAAAAAACAGATCAATAATTTCTTCTTTAGTCCATTTTTTATCTGATTTCATTTTAGAAATTTCTTTTTCAAACATTTCCAATTTTTCTAAATCAAAAGCCAGATCATTTTTTATGATTCCAAGATTTTTAAACCTTTCCATATCCAAAACTTCTTTATCTGTAAAGAATTCTTCAAAATCTTTTTCTCCGGTTGTATCACTTTTGGTAAATAAACATGGCCATTTATTTCCAAGATCATCAGACTTAGCCAATTCTCTTGCCTCTTCTTCAGTTTTACAAATAAAAGGTTCTAAACCTTTTTCTTTTAAATATTTTTTTGCTATGTCAGAAAAAGTAATCAGATTAAGGTCTGCACTTAATTTAGGAAAGAATATATCCCGGTTCTCACCAAAGATACACGACATCAAACAAAGTTCACCCGATTCTTCCGGTATAACAAAATACCTGCGAATATCATTAGGTGCAACGATAGGTTGCTTTTTTTCAATACGTTTGTTAAAACCATGCAATAAGGAACCATCTGAAAATGCTACATTTGCAAAACGTGCCATTGAAACATCAATATCTTTACTTCTTCTATGAACAAACATTTCCATGATACGTTTTGAAGCTCCCATCATGTTAACCGGATTGGCAGCTTTATCGGTAGATACACAAAAATATTTTTTAACGCCTTTTTCAATGGCTTGTTGTAATGTCTTATCGGTATTAAAAATATTTGTTTCAATCATTCGCATCAAAGTGTAAGGATCTTTTTCGCTACGAACGTGCTTTAATGCTGAAAGATTCAAAATATAATCATAATCTCCATCATTTTGAAAGAAAGCATCATATTCATCTGAACCTATATCAAGTGCAAAAGTTTGAAAATCACCATCAATATATCCATATGTGCTACGAATATCTCGAACCAATTCAACCATGTTATTCTCCGAAATATCTACAATATGAAGTTTCAAAGGGCTTCTTTTGAAAATTTCTTTTGTAACAGCCTGCCCTATTGAACCTGCTCCACCAAGAACTAGAAATTTTGAAGAAGAAACAATTTGATTTAACTCGAACTTATTGAATTCAATATCTTGTGTGAAAAGTTTGTTTTTTCTTCCTATTAAATTGAGCATAAAATAATTATTATCGTTTAGAAACTATTCTATTAAGTAAACTCTCTTTTTTACCTTTAAATCTATAATATAATTTTACAACATTCCAGTTGATACTTGACTTCGTTCCATAATATTTTAATTTTGCATCAAAATCATCCTGATTTATATCTTTTAGATTAAAAAAACTCTCTTCGGCAATTTTTTTGTTTCTTGACTTAAATCCGTAATCTAGGTTAAAAATATATAAATTTTTATCAACTTCTTTTTTAGTTCTTTCATCACAACCATATTTTTTAATAAAATAAGATCTTACTTTAAAAATATTCGATCTTAGCTTATAAAGCTTATCGATATCCAGATTATGGCTTGCAGAAACCCCTAGTTTACGATACATTACAGTAGATTCATTTATAAATCCAATTTTATAATTTAAAGAAAATTTTAACCATAAAGGGTAATCGCCCATACCAAATGAAAATATCTCTTTTTCATTTTTTAAAATATCTTTTATAAAACTATTTCTAAACATCACCGTTAAAGTACTAATCGTATTTTTAACTAATAATTCATTATAAATTTTACCTATTGGTATGCTCAACTTTATATTTTTATATAAGGATCTTGTAATTATATTTTGTTTTTGATGTAATACGTTTAAATCTGTATGTACCAAACCATATTCAGGATTAGCTTCCAAAAAATCGACTTGCTTTTGCAACTTTAAAGGGTCTGTCCAATAATCATCTCCCTCACAAATGGCAATATACTTTCCTTTCGCATTGGTTAAATTATAAATGAAATTAAATCTACCTGTTGGGTTACCATTTATATAAATTACATTTTCTCTGTTGTGTAAAAATAATTTAATTTTGTTAGGATACTTTTCAGCATAATCAATACAAATCTCTCTGGTTTTATCCGGTGAATCATCTTCACCCAATAAAATTTCAAATTCAAAATTTGTTTTTTGCATCAATATACCATCTAAACATTGTTTGATATATTTTTCATGTTTATATGTTTGTACACAAACACTTACTAATGGATTATCAGAAACTTCATTTGGATACTTTTGAACTTTTTCTGTACACTTTAGCTTAATCATATTTTTTTAACGCAATATTATATTTTTTTTCTTCTTCTTTTGTCAATGCTGTTTTATTAATATTGAAAGAATTAGAATTGAGATTAGGTAATTCAAAATTGGATTCTAATTTGTTAAACTTTTGCTTTAATTCATTCAATAATAAATCAGGATTATTACAGAAGTTTTCATAAGTGATTTCAATCTTATTTTTATCAGGAATATTTTTCAAACCCTCTTTAATTGCTTTTTGCGTAAAATAAACCTGTCCAACAACTTGTTCTATTGGTGATCTATTCTTCAAATCATTATATTCTAAAGGTTTAAAGGAATACCATTTATGAATATCACCATAAAACTTTTTTCTGGCACTTATTAAAGATTGTGAGTTTGATACTATATTTCGTTTTAAATTAATGAAGATAAATTTTGGATAAATAGAATGTAAATAAGGAATATTCCAATTCAACATCATGCCTTTCATCACTAATGGTTTGGATGTTAGTATTTCAAATGAAGATAATTTTTTTAAAAAAGAATTCAAATCAATTAAATTTAATTCTTCTTTATCTAGAAAATTCAAGTTTTCAAATTTAAAATATTCTCTCCAAAAATACCAAAATTCATTTGGAGCTAATGCGCCACTTGTTTTACCTAAATTGGAGTTAAAACCGTCTTTTTCTATATTTTTAAATCCTAACTGATTCAGTGGGTCAAACTCTAATAATACTTGCTGAATACGAATTCCTATATATGGATTTTTATAAAAACGGGCAATTAGATTTGAAGGATAAGAAAACACCCCCAATGATGATAAATACTGCAATAATAAAGTTGATCCTGATCTTGCTGTACCCATTATTAAAACAATAGGTTTTTGCGGAATTTTCAATCTGCTTTTTGCTAATGGCTCAATCAAGTTATTGATATCATTTAATGTATCTTCCAAAGACAAGTCTTTTTTAAACATTGCTGCTCTTTGACTATTGTCATACATTTCGTGATTACTCATACAATTTTATTTTTTCAATAATAAAATTCATTTCGTTTTTATTATATCTCTGATCAATAGGTAAAGGGATTAAATTATTTACTAAATATGCCTCAAAACTTTTATTGTTAACCCTATCCAAAACATCCGGCCAATATTTTGCAACAAAAATCTTTTTTGCGATAAGTTGATTCCGTAATTGATCATTTCCTTTTCTAAAAAATGGATACACCATCGGGCCATTAATATCTACCTTTTCTATTATTGAGCTAAATTCATTTTTATTTTTTAATGCTTGATGTAAAATATTAAAATTTTCATTTCTCTTTTTAAGAGCAGATTCAAAATCTATATTACTTAATAATTTTTTAGTTATTATCGACATCCTTCGCAAAGGCAAATCATTCAATTTGTCATCATTTTGTTGAAACAACTTATATCCTGCTTCAGCACCATCTTCAATACGAGTTATTAAATGAGACATCCTATCACTTGATTTATCAACCTCTAAATTAATTTTTAATTTTTTTTTAGAATAAACAAACCCTCCATCGGGTAATCCGAAAAATTTCCTGGGAGAATAAACTGTTGAAACTGTATCAAAAGGCTTTGCATAAAATGCTTGCGCATTATCAATAATAAGATTTTGATACTTTTTTTCTAAGATTGAAATATTATTATTTAATAAGCCAAAATAATTAACAAAAAGCAAAGCTTCATTTTCTTCTATGATTTCAATTTTTGGAAAAAAATCATTATCTAAATAATAAAATTCAAAATCAATATTTAAATTTTTTATGGGCTGAAGTGTTACATCGCATGTATAATAGGGTAAATATATTTTTTTATACTTATTTACTAATAATACATATTCCAGTGCGTTTCTACAACTATTTACAGCAATGGCGTTTTCATGAAAAACAGAACCAAAATTATTAGTTTCTAGTTCAAAATAGCCCCCAATTGGTTTAGTTGAGTTCATATTTATTAAGCATCTCGGTAATTACCCCTACCGAATTAAACATCATCACATCAATTATTGATAAATAAGGAATAAACTCATTGTTGAATTGTTTATATTCTCGGATTTGACTCTGAATAAAAAATAAATTAATATCTTTTTTCTTAAAATATCCTTTTGAATATAAATCAACTCCTCCTACTGCATTAATATAAGTATTTGCATTATTTCTTTTACAAATTTCAACCAATCTATCAGCTTTAAACATTCCTTTTGTATCAGCATATAATTCGGAGCTAAATTCAAAAATCGTATTTACTTTTAAATACTCTGAAACTTTAATTATTGATTGCCCCGCAATTTCAGAAATTGAAACATTAGAAACACAAGAAGACAAAATCTCATCAACAACTGGAAATACAGCTTCAAAGAACGGAGCTTTCAAATAATTTTGTTTAATCGTTTTTAATAATTTCGCATGGTTATTACCTACATATATATCTTTAATATCTTTATTAGTACTTGAAGAAATAAGGTTTAGTGTTATTAATTGCTTTTCGTTATTTTGAATAATATTATTTCTATTAATCCATCCCCCCTTGATATAATTTACATCATCATAAAAAATAAATTTATCTACAGAATTTACCATCTGGAAATATCCTAAATACGGAAAAAGATATGGTTGCATTACGGCTATCTTCATAAAACAATGTTATTAACAATCAATTTAATCTCATTTTTACTTAAACTCGGATAAATCGGTAAGCAAATTACTTCATTAGCAATTTTTAACGCATTTGGTAAATTTAATGTATTGGCTGATTTATATTTTTTATACATAGGAAATTCACTAATCAAGGGATAAAAATACCTTCGCCCAAATATATTATGGTCTTTTAATTTTTGGTATAATTTATCTCGAGAAAGAGAAAATTCTTTTCCAATAAAAATGGGAAAATAAGAGTAGTTATGTTTTATATCCTCCATATCCATAAGAAAATTTAGTCCCTTAATATTTTTTAGCTCTTTTCTATATTGCCCAGCCACCCTTTTTCGTTTTGCTATTTCACTATCAATGGTCTTTAATTGTAATAAACCAAAAGCTGCCTGTAATTCATTCATCTTGGCATTGATACCCGGTGCTACTACTGTAACTTCGTTTACAAAACCGAAATTCTTTAACTGGTCTATCTTTAATTTGGTTGCTGCATCATGGCATACAATAGCTCCTCCTTCAAGCGTATTAAACGTTTTTGTAGCATGAAAGCTTAAAACAGATAGGTCGCCGTAATTTAAAATACTATTTCCATTTTTTTTAACACCAAAAGCATGGGCTGCATCATAGATTACTTTTAAGTTGTATTTTTTGGCTAAAGTATCCAGTTTTTCAACTTCCACAGGATTACCATAAACATGAACCGGTACAATAGCTGTGGTTTTATTGGTGATTAAACTTTCTATTTTATCTACATCTAAATTACCATAAATCGGGTCTATATCACAAAAAACCGGGGTAATTTTATTCCAAAGCATGGCATGCGTAGTTGCTACAAAAGAATAAGGTGTCGTAATTACCTCACCTTTTATATCTAAAACCTGTAAGGCGGTCATTAAAGCCAAAGTGCCATTTGAAAATAAAGAAATATGTTTGACACCCAAATGTTCGGCTAATTTTTGTTCAAATTCCTGATGAAATTGTCCATTATTGGTCAACCATTTACTCTCCCAGATCTTTTCTAAAGATTTGGTAAACTCTTTTAAAGGAGGGAGAGATGGTTGTGTTACTAAAATTGGTTTCATTAAATTATTTATTTATTCTGTCTTTAATCTCAATTTTTACCAATTCAAAACCAGAAATTTTTAATATAAAGCTGCTAATTAAGTAAATTGCAATAAAAACAATACTCACAACAATTAAATGTATGTATATATTACTAATTTGTATGATAAGAAAAAGTGGGATTGTAATAATTAACATTAATAATAAATTCTTTATAAATGGTAACATAAAGAAATTTATGTTAACTTTAATTTCCTTACGAGCATAGTGCATATTTAATAACAAAGAAAATATTGTAACTATAGCTCTTGCATAAAGAAACCC
>CAYPHN010000163.1:0-7791 GCA_964410265.1 uncultured Flavobacteriaceae bacterium
TTTTCCATTTTATTTTCATATTCTCTCATTTGTGGTGCAATTTCTTTTTCCCATTTTTTCATTTTTTCCTCATAAGCTTTCATTTGGGGTTTCATTTTTTTCTGCCACTCTTCCATTTGTTTTTCATAGGCTTCCATTTGAGGAGCAAACTTTTCTTCAAATTCTTTTTCCCATGCTTTTTGTCGTTTTTCAAAATCTTTCATATACCCTTCTTTATCTTTTTGATAAGCTTCGTAATCAAATTTCATTTTTTTCAAATGACCAATAACTGGAGCAGGAAAAGGAGGCACCGGAGACATTGGCGGCATTGGCGACATTACCAGTATTGGTGGTAACTCTGAATAATAATCTCCATCAAACATTCCTCCAATATGAGTAATGGATTCCATGTCAAAATCAATACTAACATCAAAATTCATATCATCAAAAACATCGCTATGAACATGATAAATATTAGATGTTCTTGAGGTAATTACAACTTTATTTTTATTTCCTAGGGCTTCAAATTTCCATCCCTTAAAATAATTTGTTGCATGCTCTTTAGTCATGCCTTCAATTTCCCAAAAACCTTCTATATAAACCTTATTTTTATTCCAGGTTTCAACAGCTATATTTGAATGTCTTGTAGTAATTTCAACCAATACATCATGATTCACATCAAAACTTTCATTTATCTTTTTTGAGTGCTTTTGACCAAATGCAATAGTTGCAAATAATAAGATGGTCCATATAACTTTATACTTGATTGCGTTCATTTTTTTCTAATTTAATATTATCAATTTTTTCTAAATTCTTTTTTAATTTTCGCATCAAATGCAATTGTAATTGTAAATTTTCAATCATAGCATCTAATGTTATTTCACTAACTTCATTTTTCTTACGCAAATCAACACTCAAATCACTATACTCTTTTTGTAAATCGCTTAATTGAGATAAGAAAACTTCAATAAAATCTCTATTAGCATCCGTTATATTAATTCTTGCTATCTGATAATTTATCGCAGTTAAGTACACATTTTCCATTTTTTTAAACTCTGGAGAAATGTTTCTAACACTTACTTTATTACGCTTATCATCCGTACTTACCAAAGGCCCATCCATCATTAAAGCGAAATATCCTATACTAAAAATTAGTACTATAGAGGCCGCAATTTTTAAAAATGAATAATTTGTAATCGGTTTTTGATGCAATTCATTTTTTAATCGCTGCTCAAAAATATTTCGATGATTATTTGGTAATTCTTTCATCTTTTTATTGTTTTTCAATTTATCTCTTAAATCAATTTTCATAATTGGTTTGTATTAAAAGTTCTTTCAATCTATTTTTCCCTCTTGATAATTGCGATCTTGAAGATCCTTCTGAAATTTGTAAAATTTCTGCAACTTCCTGATGGTCATAACCTTCTAATAAATAAAGTTTTACAACGTTTTTACATTTTATGGGCAAGGCTTCAATACATCGATATATTTCTTTCAAATTTGTTGGATTATCAATTTCCCAATTATCATCATCAACAATTAAAATTACCTCATCTTTTATACTTACTGTTTCTAATTTTTGTTTTTTTAACCAATCTAAACTTTGATTAATAACAATTCTTTTTAACCAAGACCCAAAAGAAGCTTCTGCTGTAAAAGATTCTATTTTTACAAACGCTTTAAGAAATGCTTCCTGCATAATATCTTGCGCAATGACATCATCTTTAATATAATTACAAGCCGTATTATACATAGCCTTACAATACAAATCATACAATTGCATTTGAGCCAAAGTTTCATTGTTTTTGCATTTATCAATCAAATGCGCCTGTAAATTTTTATTCATTGAATTAAATCTTCTATCATAAATACGAGTCAAAATATAAACTGTTGCATTTTCTTTAAAAAAAAATTCAACTTTAAATATTTTTATTTTAAATTTAAGCATTATTATCGCTTTCGCGGAATTGATCCATTGAAAAATGATACAAAAATCAAATTTTAAAAAATCCATTAAAAACAAAAACGCTAAAACAATTACTGCATCGCAGTATTTGCAAGAAATTTTAAATGGTAATATTACCTATTTAAGCAGAGCAATCACATTGATTGAAAGCACCAATGAAGATGATAAAGTTAAAGCAACAGAATTAATAAAGTCATGTTTAACTTACACCAACAATGCAATACGGATAGGTATCACGGGCGTACCAGGAGTTGGAAAAAGTACATTTATTGAAGCCTTAGGAACCCATTTAACCTCTTTAAATAAAAAAGTAGCTGTGCTTGCTATTGACCCAAGTAGTTCGGTATATAAAGGAAGTATTCTAGGCGATAAAACCCGAATGGATAATTTAGTAAATGATAAAAATGCATTTATTAGACCCAGTCCGGCAGGTGATTCTCTAGGGGGTGTAGCTCACAAAACAAAAGAAGCCATCATTTTATGTGAGGCTGCGGGCTACGATATCATTTTAATAGAAACTGTTGGTGTGGGACAATCGGAAATTTTGGTTAAGTCTATGGTTGATTTCTTTTTATTACTAAAAATTTCTGGAACTGGAGATGAATTACAAGGTATTAAACGCGGTATTATGGAAATGGCTGACGCCATTGTAATTAATAAAGCGGATGGAGAAAATGTTAAAAATGCGAATTTAGCAAAAAATGAATTTAGCAGGGCATTACACCTTTACCCTCAAAAAGAAAATCATTGGATACCTAAAGTTACTACTTGTAGTGCTTTAAATAATCATGGTATTGAGGAAGTTTGGCAAATTGTTTTGGCATTTGTTCAACTCACCAAATCAAATAATTGGTTTAAAAATAACAGGGTGAATCAAAATAAAAATTGGTTAATTCAAAGTATCAATCAACAATTACAAGACGACTTTTACACACATAGAAAAATAATAATTGAGCTTAAAAAACAAATTCAAAATATTGAAAATCATAAATCTACGCCATTTGAGGCCACTCAAAAATTGATTGCTTTATATCGAAAAAAAAGTGATTAACTTGTTTTCAATAAAAAAGAGGGGAAAATTAATTTTCCCCTCTTTAACATATCTATATCGGAATATTATTCAGTTTCCTTTACAATTTCTAATTCAAAAAGTAAATCCGTATTTGGTGGAATTACCCCTCTTGCACCTTGCTCACCATAAGCCAAATGCGATGGAATGATTAATAATACTTTATCACCAAAATTCATTTGTTGTAAACCTTCTCTAAAACCAGCTATTAATTGCGCATCCGGACTATAATCCATCGGAACAGGTTTATATCCTCCCATTTTATCTCTTCGACGATCATATTTACTATGTAACTCTGCAATTTCTTTAATATTAGTGTCAAACAAATCACCCGATGTAAAATACCCAGCATAATTAACCATTACTTTCGTACCTAGCGTTGGTTTAACACCATCACCCTTAATCAAACTAATTACTTTTAAGCCAGAAGGTAAAACAGTTGCTTTGCCTTCATTCTCTTTTATAAATTCTAAGAATTCTGCTTTTAATTTATCCTTTTTTTCCTGTTGTACTTTCTTTTCTTCTTCAATTTTTTCAAAATAATTATTAAACTCGCTTGCGGCATCAAATTTCTTTGCCTCTTTTCCTACTCTTATTATAGCTATCTTGTTAATAATATCATCTTTTTGAATAGAATCAACAACCTCCTGTCCTTTAATCACATGACCAAATACTGTATGACGACCATCTAAAAATTTAGTCTCTTTATGGCTAATAAAAAATTGGCTGCCATTTCCATCAGGCCCTCCATTTGCCATTGATAACGTTCCGGCAGCATCATGCGATAGCAATAAATTACCATCTTCATCCATAGGGAATTCGTCTTCAAAAACATATCCAGGTCCTCCAGTTCCATTTCCTCTTGGATCTCCTCCTTGAATCACAAAACCTGGGTCAACTCTATGAATTTTTAATCCATCATAAAAAGGTTTACCCTTAAAATTTTTATCTACAAAGGTGTTCGTACCTTCGGCAAGTGACACAAAATTAGCAACAGTAATTGGTGTTTTCTCATATTCTAGTTTTAATAAAATATCGCCTCTATCTGTTACTACATCAGCATACATGCCGTCATCTAAATCACTGTATTTAGATGTTTTACACGAAAATAAACTTATCAATAATACTAATAATGTTAATTTAATAATTTTCATTTCTTAATTTTTTTTAATTTTACTGTATAAATTAAAGGTTGATTGGGTTTGATCTTTTTAAATCCGGTATAACCGTAAGCCTTATAGGATGGGAATATAAAAACAACTGTTTCTCCTACTTTCATTAATTTAATCCCGTCTTGCAAACCTGTAATTAATTCTTCTTTATCTACAAAGTAGTTTTTCTCACCCAATTCTTCTTTAGAATAAATAATGGAATCCCCTAAATCTTTAATCTCATAAGAGAATATAACCTCCTCACCAGGTATTGGAGAATTACTATTTAAGGTATCTTTATCTATATAAAAATACCAAAAGCCGTGTTCAGAATTGATATAATTATGTAAACTATCTTTCTTCATCTTTAAACGAATCATATCGCCTTCCAATTTGTTCAAAACTTTATTTCGTTCAATCGACTCATGCATAAATGAACTCGTTTTTCGAATAATAGGTTTTCTTGGTTCGGATTTTGAACACGAAAGGACAAGGAAAATAAATATTGATAAAAAAAATAATTTATGCATTGTTATAGCTTTAATTCTTTTTTATACTTTGGTAATAATTTCACAAAGGTGGAGACCGTTTCGGTTAAAGAAACTTCACTTCTACCACCTGCTGCATTAATATGGCCACCGCCATTAAAATGGTTTCTTGAAAAATCATTAACTGAAAAATCACCAACCGATCGAAAAGAAATTTTTATAATTTTTTGTTTTTTATCTTCAATAAAAATTGCTGCAAATATTACATTTTTTAAGGATAATGCATAGTTTACAAAACCTTCTGTATCCCCTTTTTGAAAATTAAATCTGTTTAATTCATTTTGAGATAAAGTAATATAAGCAGTTCGATATGCTTCTATTACTTTCATATTTTGTAAGGCTTTACCTAACAATTGTAATCTGCTATAAGTACTAACGTTATGAATATTGTTATATATTTCTGAGTTACTCGCCCCTTTATCTAATAAATTTGCCACAATTCTATGTGTATCACTTGTTGTTGCCGGAAATCTAAAAGAACCTGTATCTGTCAATATACCTGTATATAAACAAGTTGCAATATCATTATCTATAAAACTTAAATGGTCGAGTTTATCAATAAATTGATATATCATTTGGCTAGTTGAACAAATCTTAGGGTCTACATAAGTAAATTGAGCAAAATTTTCTGGCTGTTGGTGATGATCAATCATTACAAAAATGGGTTGAACAATATCCAACACTTTTTGCATTTTTTCACCAACTCGATGTGTAGCATTAAAATCTAAGATGAAAATAATTTCTGCTTCCTTTAAAATTTTTGTTGCCTTTTCTGTCGAATCTTCAAAAATTACTATTTTATTTTCACTGGGCAACCATTTCAAAAAATTGGGACTATCATTTGGAGACACAAAAGTGACATCATGATGGAATTTCAATAAATAGCCATATAATGCTAAAGAAGAACCATATGCATCTCCATCAGGATTCCTATGCGATATAATTGCTATTTTTTTAGGAGCTGATAATAGTTCTTTTATTTTTTGAAAATCATCTAAATTCATAGTTTGCGAATATACAGTTAATAATTGAAAAACATAAACTGGAAAATTGATGATTTTAAATTTTTTTAAAGCGAATTTTACTTATTTTTATGAAAAAATTTTCTAATGAAATTTTATACTTTTTATCTATTTATTATAGGTCTTCTATTTATCTCTTGTGACAAAACTAAGGACAATACAGATTTGTCAAAAAATCATTTTATACTATCTTTTGGTTCTTGTAATAATCAAAATCTAAAGAATAATTTGTGGAGTGAAATATTAAAAAACAATCCGGATGTTTTTGTTTGGGGAGGAGATATTATCTATTCTGATACAGATGACATGGAATTCATGAAAAAAAATTACGACAAACAAAAATACGATGCTTCCTATGTGAATTTCAAAAAACAAGTACCTGTTATAGGAACTTGGGACGATCACGATTATGGTTTAAATGATGGAGGAATAGCATATGCAAAAAAAGATAGTGTACAACAGTTATTTTTAGATTTTTTTGATGTTGACGAAAATGATGACAGAAGAAAAAAAGCAGGTGTGTATCATAGTCGAATCTACAATATTGGTCGAAATACAATTAATATTATAATTTTAGATACAAGATATTTTAGAAGTAATTTAACAATGGATACAACAGGTGTTAAACGATACACCCCAAACAAATACGGAGAAGGCAGTATGCTTGGCGAAGCGCAATGGAATTGGTTAGAAAACGAATTAAATAGCTCAAAAGCAAATTTTAATATCATCATGAGCAGTGTCCAATTTTTATCATATGAACACGGGTTTGAAAGTTGGGGTAACATGCCACATGAGGTAGATAAATTAAAACAAATCATTTCAAGGTCAAAAGCAAAAGGTGTTATTATCTTATCGGGAGATAGACATATTGCCGAAATCTCAAAAGATACCATAACAGCTATGAATTACCCTTTGGTCGATTTCACTTCAAGTGGATTAACACATAGCTACACAACATTTAAAGAAGAAAAAAATAAATACAGAATTAAGGATGTCGTTGCAAATAAAAATTTTGGTATAATAAAAATTGATTTCGAAAAAAACCAAGTAGAAATGGAAATTCGAGGAGAAAACAACATACTTTATACATCATATTCTCAAAAATATTAATTTTTTTTACAGACTGCCTACTGTATATTAATCAAATCACGTATTTTTGCACGAAATTTAAATTTTTTATCAAAAATGGCAACAAATAGAACATTTACAATGCTAAAACCTGATTCGCTTGAAAAAGGAAATACAGGTGCAATTTTAGAAAAGATAAACGCTGCAGGGTTTAAAATTGTAGCAATGAAACAAACAAGAATGAGCAAAGCGGAAGCCGAAGCATTTTATGCTGTTCATAGTGAACGACCATTTTTTGGTGAATTGGTTATATACATGACTCGTGGGCCAATTGTTGCTGCGATTTTAGAAAAAGAAAATGCCGTAGAAGATTTTAGAACACTTATAGGTGCTACAAACCCAGATGAAGCTGCCGAAGGAACAATTCGTAAATTATATGCTGCTTCTATTGGAGAAAATGCAGTTCACGGATCAGATAGTGATGAAAATGCTGCTATTGAAGGAAGTTTTCATTTCTCAGGAAGAGAAATTTTCTAAATACCAAAGAACATATTTTATAATTAAATCCGATGTTTATCATCGGGTTTTTTTATACTAATTTTATGGTTGTGATGCTTACATTTTCTAGGGCATCATTAAGCATTACAACTATTTTATCTTTACCATAACTCAACTCTTCCCGTAAGGCAGAAGAAGTGAGCTTTACATACAAAGTTTTATTTTTAAGCAGTACAGAATCCGTATAGGTTAATACACCGTTACCCATTACTTCTCCCCATATTTCTTTTACATCTATCTGATCAATACCACTCTGCAATTTATTTTCTTTTAGCATTTGTGGCATTAAATCTTTTATTTTGAACGTTTCATTTTCTCTTTTTGCCATAAATAGTTTTTTATGCTTTTGCTGAATTATAGTTTTAATTTAATAGGATATACTCAATACACTTAGCTTTTCGGGTTTTTCACTCTTTCTTTTTGCCTG
>CAYPHN010000164.1:0-7745 GCA_964410265.1 uncultured Flavobacteriaceae bacterium
GTACGCCAGTAATTGATTCTTATTAATTTTTTCAAAATTTATAAACCCTTTATTCATTTTAAAATCTTCTCTAGGTTTTATATGATATCTAAACATTATTTCAAAAAAATCATATTTACAGCATAACTTTGAAAATGTTTCTTTATACTTTTTAAAATTTAAAATATTAGCACTTAACAAGCATTTTGAGCGTACCAGAGCTTTCCATATAAAAGCTTCTATATTTATAACAGACTGTGGATCATCATGCTGCCCTCCTTCAAACCCAATTGCAATATGCCCATACTCATTGATAAAGGTTAAAAGTGGGCCATCTAAATATTCTTCAATACCAAGAACAACAGGAAGTGGAAAATTTGAAGAAAATTTTCTATTATTCAAAGAATCACTTATGGTAATAAATGGCACTGTGGATGAAGAGGTTGTATGTAAATCAATAAAATAAAATGGGCTCTTATTATTATTTAAAATATCTTTTATGATCTGATAAATTTCTATTTGTTCTTTAACCTCGTTATTCAGAATAAGTGATTCCCCATTAATTTTATCGATATTTTCTTTACTCCAAATTCTATTGAGATCGACGTCTTTAAATCTAATTCCTTTTTTTAAAGCTTTAATATTGCCTAAAATCATAAATAAATTGCCTTCAAAGCGTATTTTTTCTTCTTTAATTTTATGCAATACGCTTTGTGATGCCATAACTCCAGCCTGCTCATTACCATGTATACCTGCGAGAACAATTACAGTTGGTGTTTGTTTAGCACCAGTAATACTTCCAAGTATTCTAACAAAATTTATGCATGTATCTGAATTAATTTTTTGCTGCAGCATACTGTAATTTTTCTAAGTCATTCTTTGTTAATATCCCTATTAATTCTCCTAATTCTAATATAGGTAGACAACCTATTTTATTAGAAATCATAATTTTTCTAGCAGCTTCAATGGATGTTTCAGAATCTACAGTAATGATGTTTTTTATCATTATATCTTTAGCAACCAGCAATATATCCTTTTTATATTTAATTTTATTTAAATTGGTTTTTGTTATAATTCCACTAATTTTATTTTTGCTGTTAACAACAGGTATATGGTGTATATTTTTCCATTGCATTATTTTTACAACCAACTCAATCAAATCATTTTCATAAACAACAAATACTTCAGTGGTCATGAATTTTTCCAATTCACTTTGATCAATATGAATATTAGTACTTTGGCCTGTTTTAATCAATTTCCATTGATGTATAGGTTTTCCTATTTGTTGATTTTTATGCATATAGGAAGCTATGGTAGTATTGGCTATATCTTTGGTGAGATCTTTTCTTAAGTTTCTATTACTTTTGGTTATCCATACACTTCCTGTTTTCTGAGCTTCTACACGGTTTTCTATGATTTTTAAATAATATTTGATATCACTCGTGTTAATTTTTGATTTTATCAATCCCTTATAAGCCATGGGTAATAAATGATCTTTTAATAATCTGTTGGCAGAAATACCTTTACCAAACCAATTAAAATAGGTATTAATTCCTGTTCTCGCTGCATTGATAAAGTTCCCTTTAACCTCATTAAATGGTACTTGATTGTAAATTTTTTTATACTTATTGGGCATGCCCTGCATCACTCCTACCCAAAAAATGGCATTGGCAATTTCATCTTTTACCGTTGGTCCAGAAGGGATGTATCTATTTTCAATTCGCAGATTAGGAATATTATTATTGACGCCATAACACAATCTATTCCATTTGTAAATGGTTCCGTTTAAAAGACTTAATGCCTGTAACTTAGGTGTTTTACCATTTTTTAATACAGCTACAGCATCTTCATTAAAATTAGAGGTTAGCAATGGTGTATACCTCACAATCTCATCTTTATACAATTCAATAATTGATTTTCTTAACCAATCTGTACCAAAAGACACTCTGGGTTTTTGTTCACGAAGCAGGTGTGATTTGTTTCTTAAATCAATACTTTGTTGAAACAGAGCTATCCGGGTTTCACTCCACAATTCTTTACCCAAAAGCAAGGGAGAATTGGTCATGATTGACAACATTGGTCCTGCAATCATTTGTGACCAATTGTACTTATCAACAATTTCATTGAGTGGAATTTGTAAATGCACCTGAAAACTAGTATTGCAAGCTTCAAATAGAATGGATTCATGTTTTAATATTAATTCATCCACACCTTTTATTTGCAGCATAAAACTATTACCTCTCTGTTTCTTTAAAACATTGTTCAATACTCTATATCGTTTGTGAGGTGTTATATTTTTAAAGCTTAAATCTTTTTTCTTTATGGTTGGTAAAATACCGGTAAGCAATATTTTATTCTCTTCAATTTTTAAGGCCTCACACTGGGCCTTTTTTAGTAAAGTACTTAATTGATCATCTAATTTGGCAAAACACTTACTACCAAGGGTTAAGGGGTCTAAATTAATTTCTATATTAAAAAGCGCGAGTTCGGTTGTAAAATGATTATCATTTATTTTATCAAGAAGTTGTAAGGCATTTTTAGAAGGTTGAAAATTTTTATCTACCAAACATAGTTCTTGTTCGGCACCAATTCGCTGTGTTTTTTTTTCGAATAAGTCATTCTCTATCATAAGCTCAAAAGCTTTTATATCATTTAGTAAACGATATAAAAGATCTTTGCGCTCGCTTAAGCTTTTGATTTCTTTTACAGATACTGAGCCCATAAAAAAAGAGTTTTACAGCATAAATTTACTATAAAACTCTTCTAATTGTTATGACTAATATCATATTCCGCCAAGGCAAAAATAATTTTAATAAATTGAATTGTCAGATAAAAGATATCTTCGATTTAAGAATAAAGACTTGACTGTAACTAGTTCTAAAAAAATGATCTAATTTTAATTAATTTTTAATCTAGTAATATTAATAAAAATGTAGTTTAATCCTCATGCGTCAGCTGACAGAATAAATCCAATATCTACCAAACAAACAAAGGTTTATCTTCCATAAAAGCATTTACTTTTTCTGCAACTTCTTCAAGAATTTCTTCATTTTCAAAATTACCAATCACTTCATCAATTAAATCTACTATGGTACGCATATCTTCTTCCTTTAAACCTCTAGTTGTTACTGCTGCTGTTCCAACTCTTATACCTGATGTAATAAATGGCGATTTATCATCAAAAGGCACCATATTCTTATTTACAGTAATTTCTGCTTTAACCAAAGCATTTTCAGCCTCTTTACCGGTGATATTTTTATTGCGTAAATCAATCAACATCATGTGGTTATCCGTCCCGCCTGAAATAATATCATAATTTTTTGCAACCAAAGCTTCTGCCATAGCCGCAGCATTTTTTTTCACCTGTATCTGATAATTTAAAAACGCATCTGTTAAGGCTTCACCAAAAGCAATTGCTTTGGCCGCAATGATGTGCTCTAATGGGCCTCCTTGCATTCCTGGAAACACAGAAGAGTTTATTAAGGTACTCATCATTTTCGTTTTCCCTTTAAGTGTTTTTTCCCCGAAAGGGTTTTCAAAATCTTTACCTAACATAATGATACCACCTCTCGGTCCTCTTAAGGTTTTATGAGTTGTTGTAGTAACAATATGACAATGCGGCATAGGGTCATTTAAAATACCTTTAGCAATCATACCGGAAGGATGCGAAATATCTGCCATTAAAATAGCTCCAACACTATCGGCTATTTTTCTAAATCTCTCAAAATCTAAATCTCTAGAATATGCAGAAGCGCCCGCAATAATTAATTGAGGCTTCACTTTTGTTGCAGTTTCCTGAATTTTATCATAATTTAAAACACCGGTTTCTTTTTCTACACCATAAAAAGCAGTTTTATATAATTTTCCTGAAAAATTTACTGGAGAGCCATGGGTTAAATGCCCACCATGTGACAAATCAAAACCTAAAATAGTATCTCCTGGTTTTAAACAGGCTTGATAAACTGCAGCATTAGCTTGCGAACCTGAATGTGGTTGTACATTAACATATTCTGCGCCGTATAAGACTTTTGCTCTGTCAATTGCAATTTGTTCAACTTGATCAACTACCTCACAACCACCATAATATCTCTTTCCGGGATAGCCTTCAGCATATTTATTGGTAAGAATAGAGCCTGCTGCTTCCATTACCTGTTCGCTTACATAATTTTCTGAAGCAATCAATTCCAACCCTTTGGTTTGTCTAACTCTTTCATCTTGAATTAAGTCAAAAATAATTTGATCTCGTTGCATGAATATTTATCTTTAAGTTTATGTTAAATTCAATACAAAAATAATAAAATCATTTTTCATATGATGATAAACTTTTATATTTGAATAAATATTTCTTATTCCTAAAAATATCTATTTGAATTATTAAATTCTCATTGAGTTTGGATAAAATTGATAAAATAGTTTAGAATTAGAGTTATTGTAAAATAGTATAAATCAAAAATTAGAACTTGTGAAAATAACAGCAAACGATACACAAAGAAAATCTTGGTTAAAAGTTGAGAAACAATCTGATTTTCCAATCCAAAATATACCTTTCGGTGTGTTTTTAACCAAAGATGATATAACAACAATTGGAACAAGAATTGGTGATTATGCTATTGATTTAGCTGCCTTTCAGCAATTGGGATACTTTGAAGGAATACCATTAACTGACGATATGTTTATGCAGGATTCGCTAAATGATTTTATATCAGATGGAAGAACAACTTGGCGATTGGTAAGAAATAGAATTGCTGATATTTTTGATGATAAAAACCCTAAATTAAAGGGAAATAAAAAACACAGAGATACCATTATTTTTAATGTAAAGGATATTGCAATGCTTTTACCCGTAGAAATTGGTGATTACACTGATTTTTACTCGAGTAAAGAACATGCCACCAATGTAGGCACCATGTTTAGAGATCCTGATAATGCATTATTACCTAACTGGTTACACATTCCTGTTGGTTATCACGGAAGATCTTCTTCAATTGTACCATCAGGTACAAAAATAAGAAGACCAAAGGGACAAACTCTGCCAAACGGTGCTGACCAACCTGTATTTGGCCCTTCAAAATTGCTAGATTTTGAATTAGAAATGGGTTTTATCACTACAGATGCCAATAAATTAGGAAAATCGATTGCCATTGATGAAGCTGAAGAATATATTTTTGGTATGGTATTATTGAATGACTGGAGTGCTCGAGATATTCAAAAATGGGAATACGTTCCACTTGGACCATTTTTAGCGAAGAATTTTGCTTCAACAATTTCACCATGGATTGTTACCATGGATGCCCTGACTCCGTTTAAGGTAGAAAGTCCAAAACAAGATCCAAAACCATTGGCATATTTACAACAAGAAGGAAAAAATAGCTATGATATTAAGTTACAAGCTGCTATTAAACCTAAGAAACATGAAGAAACTATTGTGAGTAATACCAACTTTAAATACATGTATTGGACCATGCACCAACAATTAGCACATCAAACGATTTGCGGTTGTAATGTTCGTTCTGGAGATTTATACGGTAGCGGTACAATTTCGGGGCCAACAAAGGATAGCTTTGGCTCTATGCTTGAACTCACATGGAAAGGAACCAAACCAATAAAGATGAGTGATGGTACCGAACGTAAATTTATTCAAGATGGAGATACCGTAATACTACGTGGTTTTTGCGAAAATGATGAAGTTAGAATTGGATTTGGTACCTGTAAAGGGAAGATTCGTAAAGCAAAATAAAATATTTTTCTCGCAGATATTACAATTTTAGAATCATTAAATCTGCGAGAAAAATTTAAACAACTACATCCATTATTTCATAATGAGATTTATTGTTGACAATAAGTCCATTTTTAATCACAAATAATTGGGGTGACTGATGAGGTATATTGAATTTTTTTGCAATTGAATTGGATAAGTTTCTGTATTGTAATAAGTCTAAAAAATAGTAATAAAACTCCTCTTCCTTTTCATTCAGTTTTTTCTCAAATCTATTTAATACGATATTACTTATTCCACATCGTGTGCTGTGTTTAAATAATAGTACTGTTTTTTGACCTGATAATTCTATCAATTCGTCAATCTGACTTTCATTGACCAATTCGATTTTTTCAAAGGTAATACGCTCATCTTCTGTTTTTTTAAAAAATCTGTCAAACATATTTATTTAGTTTTAATGGTATAAAAACTTATTTAAGTACTTTTTAATTCTATTACCGTAATTTCTGGTCTTATACCAGCTCTTCCGGGGAAACCTAAAAATCCAAAGCCACAATTTACATACAAATACTGTTCTGCTTCTTTATACAAACCTGCCCATTGGGGGTATAAATATTTTATAGGACTCCATTTAAATCCAGGTATTTCTATACCAAATTGCATACCGTGTGTATGACCAGATAGGGTTAAATCAAAATTGACATCATGTGGAATCACTTTATTCTTCCAATGCGTAGGATCATGTGACAACAAGACTTTAAAAGGAATATTTTCAATACCACTTAAGGCGATATCTAAATCACCCCTTTGAGGAAAGGGAGGATTACCCCAATTTTCAACTCCAAAAATACCTATATCTTGTCCGTCTTTAGTTATTACTGCATTTTGATTATTCAATAACTGAAAATTCATTTTTTTATGATAATCTTTAATAAGGGTGAAATTCTCTTCTTTTTCCTTTTCTGAATTCCATTTTTTATAATCTCCATAATCGTGATTTCCCAATACTGAAAATACACCATTTTTAGATTTCAATTTTTTAAAGTCTTCAATATAAGGCTCAATTTCACGCGAATCATTATTAACCAAGTCACCAGTAAACATAATAATATCTGCATCCTGCTGGTTCACCATATCAATACCTTCTATAATGGCATCTTTACTATCAAAACTACCCGAATGAATATCGGAAATTTGAACGATTTTAAAACCGTGAAAAGCCTTTGGTAAATTTTTAAACGTCAAACTTACTTTATTCACTTTAAAATCGTACTTGCCTTTAGTAATGCCATAAAGCATTGAAGTAAAAGGTATTACGGCTATTCCTAATCCTAATTTTCTAATAAAACTCCTTCTTCCCTTTAAGGCTAAAGTTTGATTCTTTTTATTAATTAAGTTACTAAATACCAATCCTATAAATTTTAATATTCGAAATATATCTTCTATCAAGAAAAATAGGACTAAAAACAACTTAAAAACAAAGAATGAAAAGAAAAAACCAATAAATAAATTTGTTAATAAATCACCTTGTAAGGGTTTATTTGTAAAATTAAGATACATTAAATACAGTCCTAAATAACCCAAAATTACAGCAATAGCATAGGTTATTCTAAGTGAATTTTTAAACTTACTTTTGTTTATACTTTTATATAAGGCAGCATATACATATACATCTATCAGTATGAAAAACAGTATGGTATACAATCTATTTAATGAAATATTTCTTGTCGACATTTATAGTTTTCTTCGTTTTTTTTCTATGGAAATTAATTCTAGTTCTCTATTGGTTTGTCCGGCCACTGAAGTATTCTCCTCAGCCCTTCTTATCAAATAAGGCATCACATCTTTTACCGGTCCAAATGGTAAATATTTTGCTACATTATAAGATTCTTTTGCTAAATTAAAACTTATATTATCACTCATTCCGTAAAGCTGACCAAACCACAACCGGGAATCTGTTTTTAAATAATTTGATTTTTTAATCAAGTCCATAAACAAGTAAGAACTCTCTTCGTTATGCGTACCGTTAAAAATAGCCATTTCATTTAAA
>CAYPHN010000165.1:0-7702 GCA_964410265.1 uncultured Flavobacteriaceae bacterium
TTCAAATATAGTTTTAGAAAAATAAATTAATAATTAAAATAATAGAAGTATGAAAAAAGTAATGATTTACTCAATATTAATATTTTGTTTGAGTGCATATAGCCAGACAAATAATTTACGAAATCTTTATCAACTATCAGATGCAAAAACCAGGTCTATAAGTCCAGAGAATTTTACGGGTGAAAAAGGAAAAGGAGGTATGGCTACTTTAGAAGAAGGTACTGCTGGAGATGCGGCACGTAAACTCGGACAGGGTTGGAAAGTAAATCCATACATTCATATCAAACCGGGTGAAACATTTACGCTTGGTGAAATTAATGATTCTGGAATTATCAATCATATTTGGATGACGCCAGTTGGTGAATATCGATTTATGATTTTAAGGTTTTATTGGGATGATGAAAAAGAACCATCCATCGAAGTGCCAGTTGGCGATTTTTTTGCCGCAGGTTGGGGTATTATGAATGAACCTTTGATTAATTCGGCTACAGTGGCTGTTAATCCAAGGAGTGGTTTTAATTCTTATTGGCAAATGCCTTTTAGAAAAAAATGTAAAATTACAATGGAAAATATGTCTGATAAAAAAGCAACCGTTTATTATCAAATAAATTATTCACTTGAAAATGTAGCAAAAGATACTCCTTATTTGCATGCCCAATTCCGTAGAGTGAAAGAATTACCTTTTAAAGAAGTCTTTACTATTGTAGATGGTATCAAAGGAAAAGGACAATATGTTGGTACTTATTTGGCACATGGCACTAGAGATAGTGGTTGGTGGGGTGAAGGTGAGGTGAAATTCTATATGGATGGTGATAAAGATTTTCCAACCATTTGCACAACTGGAGAGGAAGATTATTTTTTAGGATCGTATGGTTATAATGATAGGAAAATAGACGGTAAAATGCACTACGATTCTTTTAGTAGTTTATATGCAGGGTTTTATGAGGTTAAAGAGTCTAAAATTGAAGGGTTTGTGGGCATATTCGGTCAATACAGATGGCATGTTTTGGATCCGATTCGTTTTGATGAAGATTTAAAGATAACGGTACAAAGTTTGGGTTGGGGTCCGGATGGATATTTACCGTTAAAAGATGATTTGGCATCTGTGGCTTATTGGTATCAGATAGAACCTCATAACCCCTTTCCGAAACTACCATCAAGAGAAAATTTAGTTATCAAAAAGTCAGTTAAGAAGTAATTTTAATAAGGTTTAAATTTGTTGTAATTGAGATAAAATAACTGCATTACATTTTTTAATTAAAGTTTAAATTGAGCCATATTTTCTCACCTTTAATTATTTGTTGGAAAGAATCTTATATATTTACAGATTTTCTTAAAAACTAATTTAGAATCATTAGCATTTAATTTATGCAACAAACAATAAAAAATAGTGACTTTCAGGTTATTGTAAAAAATATAGGCGCTGAATTAAGTGGCTTTAAATCCCTAACAACAGGTATTGAATATATTTGGCAGGCAGATCCAAAAGTTTGGTCTGGTCATGCACCAAATTTATTCCCAATTATTGGTAGTTTAAAGGAAGAATCTTTTTTATATGACGGTAAGGAATATGCTTGTCCGAAACATGGATTTATCAGAAATAATTCAAACGTTTTACTATTGGATAAAACGGAGAATAGTTTGACTTTTGGATTAGAATATAGTGAGGAAACACTTAAAATATATCCTTTTAAATTTGAATACCAAATTAAATATATTTTAGATGGAAATAGATTAACAGTACAACATCATATTATCAACCATGGTGATAAAACGATGCTTTTTTCATTAGGAGGACATCCTGGATTTACATGCCCTATTCAAAAAGATGAAAAATATTCCGATTATTATTTGGAGTTTAATAAACCAGAAACTGCTGAATCATGGGCTGTAATGGAGAAAGAATTAATAGGTAAAAACACCCAGCCTGTTTTTTATGAGCCAACAAGAATAAATTTACACCCTTTAATTTTTGAAAAAGATGCGATAGTTCTTAAGCATATAAATTCATCTAGGGTAGACTTAAAAAGCAAAAAATCAAAACAAGTAGTTTCTATGGAATTTGGAGATTTTCCATATTTGGGAATCTGGGCAAAACCAAATGCACCTTATGTATGTATTGAACCCTGGTTAGGAATTGCTGATAGTGTAGATGCTGATCGAGAATTTGTCAATAAAGAAGGCTTATTAAAACTAGAAGCTAAAAAAGAATTTACAGCGTCATATAGTATAACCATAACCGAATAAAATAAAAACTGAAGTGTTGACAGGTACTACATCGAGAAATATAAAATGGATTGATGTTTTAAATTAGTAAATAATTAACGATTTTTGAATATTTTTAATAAAATTAAGAAATACATCTGTACGGCTTTTAAAACAAGTCAACAAGTAGGTGAAGAAATATTGACTTATGACTCAATTTCGATTGAGTGTTACGGTTGTGTTTCTTTAGAAGAAACAATAGATGGGAAGGTTTGGTCTTTATAAAGTACTGAAAATGTACAACTTGTATTTTGGATAATTAAAATCAATAAGATGAAAATGTCAACGAATATTTTTTTAGTAGTATTATTTCTTCAAGTATCTTTTTCATCTATTTTGTTTGCCCAAGAGGCTTCTGGTTATGTTTTTATAGACCAAAATAAGAATGGTATAAAAGACAAGGGCGAGAAAGGTTTGCCAGACATTAGTGTTTCCAATGGTATTGATGTTGTTCAAACCAATAATAAAGGCAAGTGGAAACTTCCAGTAACAGATGACACCGGTTTTTTTGTCATCAGACCGACAAATTATACATCTCCTTTAAGTATTAACATGTTGCCACAATATTACTATTTGCACAAGCCTAATGGCTCTCCAAAAATGGAAGTGGCAGGGGTCGAACCTACAGGTAAATTACCAAAATCAATTGATTTTTCTTTACTTTATAAACCTGAATTAACGAAGTTTTCAGCAATATTTTTTGGAGACACACAAACGAAAAATTTAGAGGAAGTAGATTACATGAATCATGACATTGTGGAAGATTTGATAGGTAGCGATGCTCAATTTGGTATTATATTAGGCGATATAGTTGGTGATGACGTTAATTTATTTAAAGATATTAGTGAAGGAATTTCTCAAATAGGAGTTCCGTGGTATTATATTTTTGGTAATCATGATAACAATAGAGATGCCAGTGAAAATAAGTATAGCGATGAAACTTTTGAAAATTATTTTGGCCCCAGTACTTATGCTTTTGAAGTTGGAGAAGTTGTTTTCGTAGGATTTAATACCATATACTTTGATGAGAAAGGAAAGTATAAGCCACATTTTTCAAAAGACCAGGCACAATTCTTAAAAAAATATCTTCGTTTTGTACCCGATGAAAAATTAGTAGTACTCATGATGCATACGCCTATTTTTACCTGTGAAAATAAAGATTTGATATTTGAGATATTAAAAAATAGATCGCATACTTTTTCTATTTCTGGACACGTGCATGATCAAGTCAATGTATTTGTTGACAATGAATTTGGATGGAATGGTAAAGAACCACATCATCATCTTATCAATGCAACAGTTTGTGGAAGTTGGTGGAGTGGTCAAAAAGATGAACTAGGAATTCCACATGCAACAATGAACGATGGAGCTCCCAATGGGCATTCGATTATAACTTTTGATGGCAATACTTATAAGGTTAGATTCAAAGCAGCACGAAGACCTGCTGATTATCAAATGAATATTTATTTTCCTGATAAAATTAATATAGACTTCATAAGTCAAACTAAAGTTTTGGTTAATGTTTTTGCGGGTTCTGATAAATCAGTTGTACAAATGAAGGTAGGTAATAACGATAACTGGGTTTCATTAAAGAAAGTCAATCAGCCAGATCCTGAAGTACAACGTATGCATGAACTTTCTTCTATAATGAAAACAAAAATTGACGGACAAGAAATTGAAAAAACTTTAGGTTGGTCTATGGACAAACCTAGCATTTCAAGACACATCTGGGAAGGTTACCTGCCTAAAGGATTAAAAATTGGACCACACACTATTAAAGTTAAAACTACCGATATGTACGGTCAAAGTTGGGAAGATTTAAAAATTATATACTTAGTAAATTAATTTTGCTTGAGGCTAATATAATTTGACCAATCCTTTTATTTGAATTGGAAAATAAATGAATTGCAAAACGTTAAATATTTATCTAATAATAGGTCTTTATGGATATTGACAAGTTGCTCTAAAAGCAAGATTTTTCAAGATTCTAGCAAGGAAATTGTACTAGTCTGGAACCCAGACAAGGTAATCCTCGAAATAGTGAAGGGTATTTTATCCAATTAAAAGATGGTAGTTTAATGTTTGTAAATGATAGGCAATTGATAAACAATGATAGAACTCATGAGGTTTATGAAAGAACCGTATCAACATCCTTAAAAAAAGAATACCAAAAAATTAAAATCAAATATTTTCAGTTGGGTGGTGGAAAGGACTTAGAGCTATTATGGAAAAGTTCAAATTTCAATAAAGTTGAAATACCAAAAGATGTGTTATTCAATTAAATGGAAGGTTTAGTCAATAATCTATATTGTTTAGTTGCTGTTAAATACATTATATTTAAGCTTCGCTAAAAAAAAATAAGCTTTCCCATGAAATATTTTCTAATAATTACCATCGTATTCTTATTATTGGTTGCATGTACAGAAAAAAAAGAGTCCTTAAAACCCAAAATTGTAAATGAAGTTTCTTCAAATTTTTCTGGAAGTGAATTGGCTCAGAGCCATTGTATCAAATGTCATATTCTGGTAAATCCTGAAATATTAACTAAATCTATTTGGAAAAACGATGTGCTTCCAAATATGGGTAATCGCATGGGTATTTACGAAAACAATAAGCAAAGAGAAAGTTTACTTGACCCTGAAAATAGTGGTGAAATGATGAGAAAAGCAAATATATTTCCAAAAAAACCAACATTATCAAAATCTGATTGGGATAAAATTGTAACATATTATGTAGAAAATTCTCCAGATTCAATTTTATCTCCCGTTCGCAATAAAAAAATTAAAATGGGTCTAAAACATTTTAAATATAAGGAAGCAGATTTTGCGCTTAGACCAGCACTTACTGTAATGGTTAAAATTCTTCCAAAGAATAAGGGGTTTGTATTTAGTGATAGTAGAGGTAAATCGAGTTCCTTAAATCTTCTTAATGCTAATCTTAAGATTAATTATAAAATGGACTTAGCAAAAACACCGGTTCATTATTACGAAAAATCTGATAAAGTATTTTTAACTTCAATTGGAAAAAATTTATTCCCAACAGATGATACCCAAGGAGAACTTCAAAAAATAAATACGCAAGGAGATAAATTAACTACTGTTATTTCAAACCTTCAAAGACCTGTGTTTATGGTATATGGAGATCTGAATAACAATGGGTTAGAAGATATTGTTATTTGTGAATTTGGTAATCAAACTGGTAAGTTATCATGGTATGAGAATAAAGGAAATAATGAATATACTTCAAATGTATTACAAAGTAAACCAGGTGCTATAAAGGCAATTATAAAAGATATAAATAAAGATGGTTTAAATGATATTATTGCATTAATGGCGCAAGGTGATGAAGGTATATTTTATTATGAAAACAGAGGTGATGGATTTTTTATTGAAAAAAGACTTTTATCTTTTTCGCCACTTAATGGCTCACAAAATATGGAACTAATAGATATGAATAAAGATGGTTTTGATGATATCGTTTATGTCTGTGGAGACAATGCAGATAAATCTCCGATTCTAAAAAACTACCATGGTGTTTATATATATTTGAATAATGGTGATTTAAATTTTAAGCAAACTTATTTTTATCAACTTAACGGCGCATATAAAGCCATGGTTAATGATTATGATTTGGATGGTGATATGGATATTGCTGCGATATCCTTTTTTCCGGACTATGTAAGTTACCCGGAAGAAAGTTTTGTTTATCTAGAAAATAAAGGAAATTTAAAATTTACAGATTATTCTTTTCCAGAATCAACAAATGGACGTTGGATTGTAATGGATGCAGCTGATATGGATGGAGATGGAGATGTAGATCTGGCCTTAGGTTCTTTTGTTTATTTTGTGGCAAAAGGTGATACCACTGGTTTAGGAAAGAAATGGTTTGAGGAAGGACCTTCAATGATTGTACTTGAAAATACTACCCGATAGAATGGTGTCAATTATTTTTTCAAAGTCCTATAAAAATATCTAAGGATGCTTAAATGTCAAATTATCATGTAATTAAATCAATACAGTTGAAACATTTCATTTTTGAATTGTATAAATTTGTTGAAATAAATAGATTTATTGGATTGTTATTTAAAAATAAATCATTCGCCAAACAGCAATTTAAATTCGTATAAATGAAAAAATGGTTAAAAATATTGTTAAAAACCTTAGGTGTAATTATTGCAATTATCATAATAGTATTAATTGTTTCTATTAACCATATAGATAATACCCCTTATTTTGAAACTGAATATTATAAAACATCTGTTAAAAATATCAATAATGCACTTTCAGGCAGAGAGTTAGCTGAAGGTAAGTTAAAAGCTGGATTTGCTAAAACAAGTATTACTCCTAAAATTGTTCAAGGAGAACAAAATCCTGAAAAAGGAGAATTTAATAAAATTAAATTATCCGGTTTTGGTGATGGTAAATATGCCAAAGGGGTTCATGATACACTTTATGCCAAAGCGATAGCAATAGATATTAATGGAGAGATTGCAGTTTTGGTCAGTGCTGATATTTTGATAATGCCTCCCGAAGTTGCAGATAAAGTAGGATTTAATTTGGAGAAAAACACCAAATTAAATCGACAGCAAATTTTTTTCGGTGCAACACATACCCATGCTAGTTTAGGTAATGTGGTACCTAGTTATGTTGGTAAACAATTTGGCGGTGAGTACCAACCTGAACTCATAAAGTGGTTAACGGCTAAGTTTACTAATCTGATAGAAGATGCCGTTGCAGATATGAAACCTGCTCAGATTGCCTCTGGATATATTCATGTTCCAAATCTGGTAACCAATAGAATCATTGGAGAAACAGGTAGGTTGAATGATAAATTAACCTTGCTTTCTGTAAAACAAGATAGTGCAAAAAGTGCTGTTATTGGTATTTTTGCTGCACATGCTACAACGATTAGTTCATGGAATGATAAGTTTAGTGGCGATTATCCAGGATATTTTCAACGTGCTTTAGAAAGTAAAGGTTTTGATATGGCCATGTTTTACGCAGGAACCGTAGGTAGTCACACCAATAAAGGAGGAGAAGGGAAAAAATTTGAAAGACCAAAAGTTATTGGCGAGGCTTTGGCAGATTCGGCTATGGTAGCTCTCAAAAAAATGAAATATAAAAAGGAGGTAAAATTCTCAAGGGTAGCATCAGAAATTGAGATTCCAAAGCTTCAATTTTTATATATTAAAGATAATTTAAGACTGGCACCTTTTTTGGCGCAAAAGTTATTTCCTGAAGTTAAAAAAATTTATTTGCAAAGTCTACGATTAAATAATTTTATCTGGATAACTATGCCTTATGAATTAAGTGGAGAATATGCAATTGACCTGAAAAATGCCTTAGCCTTAAAAGGCTTCAATTCGGCTATGACAAGTTTTAACGGCAATGGTCAACATTTGGGACTGGATGAGCTCCATCTGCTTCAACCCGGTCTC
>CAYPHN010000166.1:0-7656 GCA_964410265.1 uncultured Flavobacteriaceae bacterium
AACTATGTTCTATAAAAAAATTCTGTTTAAGTAATTTTAGTTTCACTTAAAAGTGAATACGACTCTCAATTGTGGAGTAAGTCGAACTACAATTGGATTGTTTTTGGTTATTCAATTTTGGTGGCATTGGTATTGCTAATGCTCATGCTTTTTTTACATAAATATAGACCATCAATTTTTGAGAATAATACCAAACTCACCTTTATATTTTTTAATATTCTATTAATTATTTTATTGGTCACCGTAGTCCAAAAATATTGGCTTACTTATATTTACGTAGTTCCAATAATTATTTTACCCATAGTTATAAAAGCGTTTTTTGATGCACGTTTGGGTTTGTTTACCCATACAGTAACTGTTTTGATACTTGGTTTTATTGTACCAAATAGTTTTGAGTTTATATTTTTACAAATGATAGCCGGAATAGTTACTATTTTAACCGTGTCGGAATTACATAGAAGGGCAAATCTGTTTTTTTCGATTATTAAAATAACCTTGGTTTATATATTGGCTTATTTTGCATTTTCTATTATTCAAGAAGGAAATGCCCAGCATATAAAATGGTCTTATTTTGTGTTGTTTTCTCTTAATGGTGTGTTATCGTTCTTATCACTTTTCTTGATATTAATTTATGAAAAGACATTTAATTTGGTATCCGATGTTTCTTTGTTAGAATTATCCAATACCAATACCAAATTATTACGTGAACTCAATGAACAAGCACCTGGTACCTTTCAACATTCTATGCAAGTAGCTAATTTGGCAGAAGCATCAGCAAATGAGATTGGAGCAAATGCTATGTTGGTTAGAACAGGAGCTCTCTATCACGATATTGGTAAAATGAGCAATCCGATGTATTTTGCTGAAAATCAAACAACTAGTGTTAATCCGCACAATGAATTACCTCCTAATGATTCGGCAAGTATTATTATAAATCATGTTTTAAAAGGAATTGAAATAGCGAAAAAAAATGGTTTACCAGATAGAATAATTGATTTTATTAGAACACATCACGGTACGAGTACAGTATATTATTTTTATAAAAAGCAAGAAGAATTAACACCAGGATATACTGATGTTAAAAATTTTTCCTATCCAGGACCAATTCCCTTTTCTAAGGAAACAGCAATTTTAATGATGTGTGATGCCTGTGAAGCTGCATCGAAAAGTATTAAAGATCCAACGGCGCTTTTAATAGATGATTTGGTAGAAAAAATAATTAGTGGTCAAATGAGTAATGGACAATTTATGAATGCTGATATCACTTTTAAAGAAATTCAAACCATTAAAAAAGTGATCAAAAAGAAATTGAACAATATATATCATTTGCGAATTGAATACCCTGAGTAGAAATTAATATTTTAAACTAAAATATTAATTTAATTAAAGATTTTTACGGAACTTAGTACATATTAGAGAAAACCGAAAATCTATACAAGAGTAGGTGTCATTTATTTAATAACGATTTATAATGAGTTATTCAAAACCAACATTTAAAGAAAAATATGGAAATTTTATCAACGGTAAATTTGTTAATCCAGTAGGAGGAGAATATTTTGAAAATACTTCGCCTATAGACAATTCGTTAATAGCAAAATATGCTCGATCTCAAAAAGAAGATGTAGATAATGCAGTCGCTGCGGCCAATGCAGCCAAAGAATCTTGGGGAAATACTTCTGCAGCAGAAAAATCTGCCTTACTCAATAAAGTAGCAGATATTATTGAAGAAAATTTAGAAGAATTTTCATTGGTTGAAACTTGTGATAATGGTAAACCAATTAGAGAGACCTTAAATGCCGATATTCCTTTAGCGGTGGATCACTGGCGATATTTTGCAGCTGTAATTAGAGCTGAAGAAGGATCTGCTACCGAATTAGATGCCAATACCCTTTCTTTGATTATTAGAGAACCTCTTGGAGTTGTTGCGCAAATAATTCCGTGGAATTTTCCTTTATTGATGCTGTCATGGAAAATGCCTCCGGCTTTAGCTGCAGGTAATTGTGTGATTTTAAAGCCTGCTGAACAAACACCATCTTCTGCTACGCTTTTAATGGAAAAAATAGCGGATGTTTTTCCTCCTGGAGTAATTAATATTATTCATGGATTCGGACCAGAAGCGGGTAAACCATTGGCCTCTCATCCCAAAATTGATAAGGTTGCCTTTACAGGTGAAACAACTACAGGTCAGTTAATTATGCAATACGCATCGAAGAATTTGAATCCGGTAACAATGGAATTAGGTGGGAAATCACCAAATATTTTCTTTAACTCTGTTATGGATAAAGACGATGCATTTTTAGATAAAGCCGTCGAAGGAGCAGTATTATTTGCTTTTAATCAAGGTGAAGTTTGTACTTGCCCATCTAGAATATTAGTGCAAGAAGATATTTATGATGCATTTATGGAAAGAGTAGTTGCAAGAACAAAAGCCATTGTACAAGGCGATCCGTATGATGTGAACACCATGTTGGGTGCACAGGCGTCTAATGACCAATTTGAAAAAATTCTTTCCTATATACATATTGGTAAAGAGGAAGGTGCAAAAGTTTTAACAGGAGGTGAAGCTTGTAAATTAGATGGTGACCTTTCTAACGGATTTTATATCCAGCCAACTATTTTTGAAGGACATAATAAAATGCGAGTTTTTCAGGAAGAAATTTTTGGACCCGTTGTAGCAGTAACTAAATTTAAAGATGAAGCAGAAGCATTAGAAATTGCCAACGATACACTTTACGGTTTGGGAGCCGGTGTGTGGACTAGAGATGCGCACCAATTGTATCAAATACCAAGAGCGATTAAGGCCGGTAGAGTTTGGGTAAACTGTTATCATGCATATCCCGCTCATGCACCATTTGGTGGATATAAAAAATCTGGTTTTGGTAGAGAAAATCATTTGATGATGATGAATCATTATCGACAAACAAAGAATATGTTGATCTCTTATGATAAAAATAAATTAGGTTTCTTTTAATAAATACTTGAAAATAAATACTTGAAAATAAAACTAAAAGGCTTAATAATTAAATTGTTAGCCTTTTAGTTTATATAAATTTAATGCAATGTTTGAAAGAGTAGCAATAACAGATAAGGCCATAGAAATTGTCAAACAGTTAAAAGCCAAACATGGTGCGTTGATATTTCATCAAAGTGGTGGTTGTTGTGATGGTTCTGCTCCAATGGTTTTTGAAGAAGGAGATATGTATTTAGATGAAAGTGATATTTTACTCGGTCAATTAGATGGCGTAAACTATTATATGAACCAAGACCAATTTGAATATTGGAAACACACCCATTTAACTGTGGATATTACAGAAGGAAGAGGTTCGAGTTTTTCACTTGAAATACCTTTGGGTATACGTTTTATAATTCACTCACGATTGCTAACAGAAGAAGAAAATAAGGCTTTGAATAATTAGCTATATTTAATAGATTTGAAAATATTGCAATCAAACAATAATCAACACAAGAACAAATTAATTATATACTAAAAAAATGAAGAAAATTATTCTAACTGTATTATTATGCATTGGTTATATAAATATTATGCAATCGCAAAATAGGAATATTGCCGTTGATACTACTGTAGTAACCAACCATACAGCAACCATTAAAGGTACAAAACTCAATTATACAGCAACAACTGGTACACAACCTGTTTGGGATGAAAATGGTAAACCAATCGCAACGCTTTATTACACTTATTATAAAAGAAACAATGTTGGAAATACATCCAAAAGACCGCTATTAATTTCTTTTAATGGAGGCCCAGGTTCTGCTTCTGTATGGATGCATGTTGCTTATACAGGTCCCAAAGTATTGAATATTGATGAAGAGGGTTACCCTGTACAACCCTATGGTGTACATGATAATCCAAATTCTGTTTTAGATGTAGCGGATATTGTTTATGTAAACCCGGTTAATACTGGTTATTCTAGAACAATTCCGGCAAACGGAAAAGATGTAAAAAGAGAATTATTTTTTGGTATCAATGCCGATATAAAGTATTTGGCCGAATGGTTGAATACTTTTATAACGCGTAACGAAAGGTGGTTGTCGCCTAAATATCTAATAGGAGAAAGTTATGGAGGTACAAGAGTATCGGGATTGGCCTTAGAATTACAGGAAAAACAATGGATTTATTTGAATGGTGTTATACTAGTTTCACCTGCTGATTACAATGTTTTTAAATCGGATAAACCAATCTCATCAGCACTTAATTTACCATATTATACGGCGGCAGCTTGGTATCATAAAGCACTGCCAACCAGTTTACAGCAAAAAGATTTGTTGCAAATATTACCTGAATCAGAAAATTTCACTTTAAATACACTCATGCCAGCAATAGCAAGAGGAGGTTCGTTGAGTTTGGAAGAGAAGGATAGAGTTGCAGAAAAAATGGCCTTTTACTCTGGAATTTCAAAAAAATCAATTTTACAACATAATTTAGATTTGCCAACTTCATTTTTTTGGAAAGAATTATTAAGAGATAAAACCGGAAATACCATTGGTAGATTAGATTCACGTTATCTTGGATTAGATAAAATTGAGGCAGGATCCAGACCTGATTATAGTCCCGAATTAACCTCTTGGTTACACTCATTTACCCCAGCAATTAATTATTATATTCGAGAGCATCTTAATTTTAAAACCGATGTTAAATACAATATGTTTGGTGATGTTCATCCTTGGGATGATAAGAATAACAATACCCGAGATGGTCTTCGCAAAGCTATGGCAGAAAACCCTTATTTGAACGTAATGTTTCAAGCAGGGTATTATGATGGTGCTACAACATATTTTAATTCGAAATATACGATGTGGCAAATTGACCCAAGTGGTAAAATGAAAAATCGATTGAGTTTTAAGGGATATAGAAGTGGTCATATGATGTATCTAAGAAAGGAAGATCTAAAATCTGCAAATGATGATCTTAGACAGTTTATTCTTAAGAATATACCTAAAGGAAAATCGGCAAAGTACTAATAATTAGTATTTTAATGCCATGTTATATTTCATTTTAATTAAAGTCAAACTTTAGATTACTTGATTAATAATAAAACAAAAAAATTAGATAATCAATTCAAAATAAGGTGGTAAGTAAATAAATTCTTTCAGATTAAATTTCATGAAATAAAGTATAAATCAACATAAATTTATAGTATTAATTAAAAAACTGTAGTATATATACTATTGCTTTTTTATTGGAGAAAAACGCTTTTCTAAATAAAATGGGTATATTTACGTTAATTATATTATAAACTTTTAAAATTTCATCGAAGTTATCTATATATTATATAGGTTTGTACCTTTATAAAATTTAGACTATATTCGGCAAGAGATTAAAAAAGAAAATGACTCAATAAGTAGTAAAGATTTATTTGGGTTAATTTACTTGCTATGATTAAATAATAAGGAATTATGATTTTTAGAAATAGTAAAGTAATAAAATATTTGATTTTATATATTTTATTATTTTTTAATATTTATGGTGTTTCAAATTCGACGAGTACGGAAATAAATTTAAATGAAAAAAAGTATACCGTTGAAAAAAAGAAAAAACAGCAGGTAGTAAAATATTCTACAGATGCTACGGCTAATGTTACCAAAAAATTAGATTCTGTTTTCAAACGTTTAAATAAAAGACAAGATTTTCACGGCAGCGTGTTGGTTGCGAAAAATGGAAAAATTGTCTTTGCAAATGAATATGGTTACGCCAATTTTAGAGATAAAAAAAAGATTGATAAGTATTCAACTTTTCAGTTGGCATCTGTAAGTAAACAGTTTACTGCAACAGCTATTTTAATACTTAATGAAGATGACTTGCTACACCTTGATGATAAGGTGATTCAATATTTTCCTGAATTCCCATATGAGGAAATTACCATAAAACAATTATTAAATCACACTTCTGGATTACCAAAATACTTTTGGTTAGCGGAGCATAAATGGAATAAAAAATCACCGCCAGATAATTCAGAAATGATGGATTTGATTGCAGAATATAAACTCCCTTTGTTTTTTAAACCCGGTAGAAATTTTGATTATTCAAATACTGGCTATTTTGTTTTAGCATCACTTGTTGAAAAAATTTCAGGAAAAGAATTTGGAAATTTTATAGAAACTAAAATATTCAAACCTTTGGAAATGAATAACTCTTTTGTTTACAGATATGAAAAAGACACAATAAATGATCAACAACTTGACGGGTATAGGGTTTATAGAGGCTGGAGGCATGGAAAGATAACTGGAACGGTTAATGATGCCATAACAGGCGATAAAAATGTTTATTCTACCACCGAAGATCTTTTTAAATGGATTATAGGTCTGAATTCGGGGAAGATCATATCTAAAAGTTCTTTAAATAAAATGTATACCCAAGGGCAAACAAAATATGGAAGAAAAATCCCCTATGGTTTTGGGTTTAGAATTGTAAATGAAAACTCAGAAAAAGTAATATATCACAATGGAAAATGGAATGGGTTTAGTACTTCCATAAAACAATATACGGATTCTGATCTTATAATTATCACATTGGAACATTCTAATTATAAGTGGATGAATAATTTAAACAAAAAGGTTAAAGATATTGTTGAAAATAATTTTGACGTTGCCGAATTATAGAATTACTTATTTACAGATCAATATTTACCTCTATTTGTTTGTTCAAAATATCTTCCATAGTTTCTCTTTCTCTAATTAAATAATCTTTACCTTGATATAACATTACTTCCGCAGGCCGGAAACGAGAATTGTAATTAGATGCCATGGTAAAAGCATAAGCTCCGGCATTTTTAAAGCACAAAATATCTCCTTGTCTTATTGTACTGATCATTCTGTCTTCAGCAAATGTATCGTTTTCGCAAATATAGCCCACAACGGTATACTTATTTTCTTTTGCATGAGGATTACTAATATTGACAATATGATGGTAGGCTCCATAATACATTGGTCTAATTAAATGATTAAAGCCTGCATCAATTCCGGCAAAAACGGTTTCATTAGATTGTTTTACAACATTTACCTTAGCCAAATAATTACCCGATTCACTAACAATAAATTTACCAGGTTCAAAAATAATACTCAATTCTTTACCATATTCTTTACAAAATTCATTAAATCGTTTAGACATTAACTTACCAAATTCTTCAATATTTGTTGCTGGGTCATTTTCTTTATAGGCAACTTTAAATCCTCCACCAAAATCAATAAAGTCAATATTTTCAAATTCTTTGGCTACTTCAAAAAGAATTTCCGCACCTTGTAAAAATACATTAACATCTAATATGTCAGACCCGGTATGCATGTGTACACCATTGATCAACATACCAGTTTCTTTTTCAATTTCTTTTACTTGTGGAACAAAATGTTTAGAAATTCCAAATTTAGATTTGGTATGACCAACAGATATTTTTTTATTACCACCAGCCATAATATGTGGATTGATACGAATACATACAGGTACTTTAGGGTGTTTAGTACCAAATTGTTTTAATATTTCTAAATTATCGATGTTAATTTTAACGCCCAATGCAACGGCACTCTCAATTTCTTCAAGAGATACACCACTTGGCGTAAATGAAATTTGTTTTGGGTTAAATCCTGCTTTTAAGCCTAGTTGAACTTCCTGGATAGAAACACAATCAATATTTGAACCTA
>CAYPHN010000167.1:0-7620 GCA_964410265.1 uncultured Flavobacteriaceae bacterium
TGATAAATAAGAAACTAAGGCTAGTGATTTAGTTTTTCAGCAGACCCTAAGTAAAATCGAATAATTTTGTGCAGCGTTACCTGCTCTTTTTCTTGAGGTATCTTCAGAAAAAGCAACATCAAGTGTCCAATGAAGTTTGTTCTCTATAGCCCAGTGTGACCGTATTTTGGTTTGAAATTCATTCACATTATTTTCTAAGTTAGAAATATAATATAGGGTTGCTTTTTCTGTTGCTTTTTCGCTGTTTTTAAATTCACGAGTGCTTTCTATTTTTATGATACTTTTTAAATTTTCCCATCCACTATCTTTTTCAATAAATTGAAAATCTGTAATCACACTACAAGTTCTAGTTTCTATTCTTCCATGGTCTAAATTATGATTGGTATCTGTTTTGGTTTGTTTAGAAAACCTAAATTCATCTTCAATACGCTCTAATAACTGGGGCTGATTTGCTTTAACGGCTAGAATATAGTCGGCATCGTGCACTATTATTTTTTTGGCTATTTCTTTTTGAGTTCCCATAGCATCAATAGTAATGGTATTTCCTGCAATATTAAGGATATCTAATAGTTCTGGTATTGCCGTAATCTCATTAGATTTTTCGGCTGTTTTAACTTGCCCCAACACAAGATTGTTATCACAAGCCCAAGCACTAACCATATGAATGGGTGACTTCTTACCATGTGATTTTGCACCACGAATAGTTTTGCCATCAATAGCAATTACTTGCCCTTTACTTAAATCTGAAATAGAATTCACCCACTCAATAAAACAAGATTCAAATTGTTCGCTATCAATAGCCGAAAAGACTCTATTAATGGTGACTTTGGAAGGTATACCATTTGGTAATTCTAAAAATTTCTTTAAAAAATCTTCTTTTGAATTAGCAAATCGAACCATTTGCTCCCAAGTTTCTGCCCCACAAATCACTGCGATTATACCGATAAGAAGAATGTCTATTAAGTTGTGAAGCTGGTTTATATGGCTTCTGTGGTCTTCTATTTGCCCAAAAATACTCTTTAAGTTACCTGATGAATTCATTAAGTTAAATTATTGATTATCAGTATAATATACAAATAATTAATAACTTAAACAACTAATAATCAAATAGATAATAGGTTTTTAATTATAAAAAAGTATGTTTCTGCCCTGATTAAGTTGGTTAAATTCATGTTTTCTACATATTTTTCAATTGTTGAAAACATGCGTATGTAGTTAATAACTTATTTTAGTTATAGCTTTGTGAAAATATTGGTTAAAAAAATCAAATTTTAATAATTTTAACTAGCTATTTTAGTTATTATTTAAGTAGAGCTTTAAAATCTTCATAAAAGATTAAATTCTTTTAAATATTCTTTTCTAATCTTCAGATTCACTTTAGATTTTAAAAATACTTTCGCTTCGTTTTTAAGGGAGAAATTCGTTTTATTATTAAAACAATAATATTAATATTATAACGTTAATTTATATAGTGCACCATAATATTCCCTCTTCCCTCGGTGCAAATCAACCCTCGTATTGTAAAAAATAAATTACTTAATTTATAAGTAACAAGGCTAATTTTGGCCTAAATGAAAAAGAAATTGAAAAGATTATGAAGAAATTGCTATGGGTGTTAGTAATGGCATTTAGTTTAAATGCTGTTGCACAGGGTAAACCAGTATTGTCAAATTTTAGAATTGAAGATTCCAATAAAAATCGTGTTTACTTCGATGCCAGTGGAGATATTTCCGGTTTAACAAAAAATGGTTTTGTAATAAGCGGAAAGACTATTACTTCAATTAGCATAACTGGAAATTATTTTACGGTTTCCTCTGCCTTTGACTTTTGGGATAATAATACGATCCGATTAGGAGAACATACAGATACAACGGATAGACAATCTACTTTATATAATTTTACTTTACAATATATTGAAAACAATATTGTGGAGCCCACGGCATCAACCTATAAATATGTAACAACATCTGCAAGTGGTGGTGGTAATGGAGATTCAGAAGGTACAGCATGGACATTAACAGAAGCATTTTCTAACGCTACAAGTGGAACGACAGTATGGATTAAAGCAGGTAATTATGGTGTTGTTGCAAACTTAGATTCTAATAACGGTACTGTAACTGACCCTATTAAATTCATAGGGTATAAAACAACAATCGGAGACATAACTTCTATGTATTATAGTTATGGTGATGGAGCATTAGACCCAACAGAAATGCCAACCTCATTAGGAGGTGGTACTAGTAATGCTTTTATAAAACTTATTGCTAGAAATTATATAATTGTAAAGAATTTTCAAGTTGAAAGATATGGAGCTTCTTTTTACGCAAATGGTAGTGAGGGTGTTATTTTTGATAACTGTATAGCAAAAGATAATAATGCAGGAGGATGGGGCTTTTTAAACTTAGGAGTAGCCTCAAAAAGAAATAGATTTTTAAATGGTATTTCTATAAATGGAAATGCAACATGTTGGGTGCTTGGAGACCGCTCACTTATTAAGAATATAAAATCTTATGGTAATTTAGATGTAAACCCGGGAAACACAGTAGAAGGCAATGTTAATTACTATTTTGCTATTTCTGGAGACAATAATATAGCCATTGATAATTATGCAGAAAGGGATGGGAATTTGTCACACTTTGGGCATGGAATGTCTGTACACTCTATTAATGTTACATCTACTAGGTATAACCTTGTTGAAAACCACACAACAGTAAATATGACAAAAGGATTAGAACTTAGACATAGTGTTATTGAATACAATGTTGTTAGGGGTTTGCGAAATTCTGGAGCAGAAACAGGAGGTGTTTTAATACGTGATGGTGCGGGATTCAATGTCGTTGAAAACTCTACACTAAAAGCCTCTGTAATGGGAGGAGCGATACAATTTGTTGAGTCAGTTGAAACTGGAGTTGGGCTTGGTCATGATAATATTATTAAGAATTGTATAATAACATCAGATGTTTATAGTAATGTTTCATTAATAACCGTAGACAGCGGCACATCAGGAGCAACTGGTAATAATAATAAAATATTAAATTGTACTTTCTATGGTGCTGAGATTTTATTTAACCTTTCAAATATAGCTAACTGGACGTTTAATAATTGTGAATTTACAAACAATATTTTCCATACGGTTACTAATGGGGATGCTCAATCAGGAGCCTTGTCAGGATGGAGTTTCGATTATAATAATTTTTACAATGGATTTAATGCAATAGGAACAAACTACAGAACTGTAGATCCTAATTTTGAAGGTGAATTAAACGGTAATTTCAAATTGAAATCTAATAGCCCTTTAATAGACAAGGGAATAAACAATAATAATGTAAAATATGATTTAAATGGAGACGCAAGACCGCAAGGATCTTCCAATGATATTGGTGCTTTTGAATATCAAGATAATTCTACCAGCTCGATAAATGCTGATGCAGGGGAAGACCAAACTATTTGTTTAGGGGAAAGTGTTACCTTAACAGCAACAGGTGGTACAAGTTATATCTGGAGTAACGGAGCAACCGCTGCTAGTATAGAAGTAAACCCCACAACAACAGAAACCTATACGGTAACAGTAAAAGAAGGCAGTGCAACGGATACGGATAGTGTAGAAGTAACCGTAAATAATGTTACCGCCAATGCCGGATCAGATGTCACTATTAATACTGGTGATAGTACCACTTTAACAGCAAGCGGAGGGGATACTTATTTATGGAGTTCAGGAGAAAATACAGCTAGTATAACCGTAAGCCCATCAGCTACAACAACCTATAAAGTTACAGTTACTAATAATAACTGTGAAGATACTGCAAATGTAAAAGTGACGGTTAATGCAAGTTCTCCACCGCCAACGATAACAGCTAATGCTGGAGAAGATCAAGAGGTTTGTTTAGGTGATAGCGTAATATTAACAGCCAGTGGAGGATCTATCTATTTATGGGATAATGGAGCTACAACCGCTAGTATCACGGTAAGTCCAACCAATTCAAAAACATATTCAGTTACAGTAACTGAAGGGAGTGATTCAGACACGGATGAGGTACTGGTAACTGTAAATAATGTTACTGCCAATGCCGGATCAGATGTTATCATTAATACTGGTGAGAGTACCACTTTAACAGCAAGTGGAGGAGATACTTATTTATGGAGTACTGGAGAAACTACAAATAGTATTACAATAAGTCCAACAGTTACAACAACTTATAAAGTTACAGTAACTAAAAATAATTGTGAAGCTATTGATAATGTAAAAGTGACGGTTAATGCAAGTTCTCCACCACCAACAGTAACGGCAAATGCCGGAGAAGACCAAACGATTTGTTTAGGGGAAAGTGTTACCTTAACAGCAACAGGTGGTACAAGTTATATCTGGAGTAACGGAGCAACCGCTGCTAGTATAGAAGTAAACCCCACAACAACAGAAACCTATACGGTAACAGTAAAAGAAGGTAGTGTAACGGATACGGATAGTGTAGAAGTAACTGTAAATAGTGTTATTGCCAGTGCAGGTTCAAATATTACAATAAATGAAGGAGGTAGTACTACATTAACTGCCAATGGTGGTGACTCTTTTTTGTGGAGTACAGGTGAAACAAATAAAACCATAACCGTTAACCCTTTAGATACTACAATATATACAGTAACTGTGTCTAAAGATAATTGCGAAGATAGTGATAGTGTACAAGTAACCGTAAATAAGACACCACTTCCAGCGGAAGCAAATGCTGGTAAAGATATAACTATTTGTATTGGTGAGGAAGCGCAATTAAAGGCGTCTGGAGGATTGACTTATTTATGGAGCACTGGTGATACAAATAAGAATATCACAGTAAGTCCTACAAGAACAACAACATATACTTTGATAGCCACAAGAGGTGATGTTACGAATTCGGATACCATAGTTGTAACGGTTGAAAATTGTAATGATAATGCCGATACAGAGAATTTAAACGCAGGTTTTGATGTTTACCCAAACCCCACAACTGGGTTATTAAATATTAATGTTAGAAATAATATAAACAATGATTTAAATTTAATTTTAGTTAGCATGAATGGTAGTGTTGTTTATTCAGATAAGGTCAATGCTAATGGAGGAAGCCTTTCTAAACAAATTGATCTTTCTAGGTTTGCAAAAGGAATTTATTTTGTTCGACTTTTTAACACAAATCAAAATATGGTTAAAAAAATATTGATTATATAAAACATCAATTTTAACAGTTAATAATTTCTAATAAATAATCTGGAGTCTTTTAAAGTCTTCAGTTTTTTTATTAAATTTATTTAAGGTTTTCATACAATTTAGTCCATCTATATACGTTAGAACATGAAATGCAAAAATTAAAGTTATCGATTGTAATAATTTTTATTTACATTTGATTTCGAAAAAGATAAATAGCTTAATGTATAATATTCCCCTGTCAAAAAATTGTGTAACTATTATGTCTAAAATTTAATAGTAATAAACTTCTTTTAATATTTATTAGGTTACCTTCTAATTCTTGTAAATATTATATTTCTATCAATATTTAAAACAAGGAATTTATAATTAAGTAATTAAAATTATTCTCAATTCAAATTATTAATTTAATTTAAAAATGGGATTAATAAGGGCGAAGCCGTATTAAAAACTAAATATTTAACTATGAAAAATTTCGCATTAATTGGAGTTGGGGGATATGTAGCTGTAAGACATTTAAGAGCTATTAAAGAAACCAATAATAATTTATTAGTTGCTTTAGATAAATTTGATAGTGTTGGTATTATAGATAGTTACTTCCCAGATGCATCTTTTTTTGTTGAATTTGAAAGATTTGATCGTCATGTTGAAAAATTAAGGAGAAAAAATAATATTAACTTAGATTATGTAAGTATTTGTACACCAAATTATTTGCATGATTCACATATAAGAATGGCATTGCGAAGTGGAGCTGATGCAATTTGTGAAAAACCACTTGTTTTAAATCCATGGAATTTAGATGCTTTAGCAGATATTGAAAAGGAATCTGGTAAAAAGGTTTATACAATTTTACAATTGCGATTACACCCCAGTATAATTGCTCTTAAAGAGAAATTAGAAAAAGAACCCAAAGATAAAATTCATGATGTTGATTTGACTTATTTAACCTCAAGAGGAAATTGGTATTATACTTCCTGGAAAGGTGATATTAGCAAATCAGGTGGAATAGCTTCTAATATTGGAATTCATTTTTTTGATATGTTATCCTGGGTATTTGGAAATGTGAAGAAGAACATTATTCATTTACACACCCATGATAGGGCTTCTGGGTATTTAGAATTTGAAAAGGCAAGAGTGCGATGGTTTTTGTCAATTAATCAGGATGTTATACCCCGAGAAATTAAAGAAAAAGGACAACGTACATATAGATCCATAACTGTAGATGGTAATGAAATTGAATTTAGTGATGGCTTTTTTGATTTGCATACTAAAAGTTATGAAAACATTATAAATAATCAAGGTTTTGGTTTAGAAGAGGCAAGACAATCTATTGAAATTGTTCACGAAATTAGAAATGCAAAAATATCTTCTTTAACAGGAGATTATCACCCTTTAGCAAAATTACAGATTAAAAATCATCCCTTTAAAAGCAGTAAATAAAAATGAAGTTTATTAAAACAAATTTAGAAGACTTATATATAATAAAACTGATATCTTTTCATGATGGAAGAGGTTCGTTTTCTAGAACTTTTTGTAAAAATGAATTTGAAAAAATTGGTTTAAAAAATGAATTTGTTCAAATTAATCAATCCATAAATTTAAAAAAAGGGACATTTAGAGGTCTCCATTATCAAGTCCCTCCTTTTGAAGATGATAAATTGATCAGATGCATAAGTGGTAGCGTATTTGATATTATTGTGGATTTAAGAAGTAATTCTAAAACATTTTTAGAACATTTTTCAATAGAATTGTCGGCAAAAAATCAAAAAATGTTATTTGTGCCCAAAGGTTTTGCCCATGGGTTTTTAACATTAGAAGATGATTCTCAATTGATTTACCATCATACTTCGTTTTACCAACCCGGTTTTGAAGGAGGAATAAATTATAAAGATCCAAAAATTGATATTGAGTTGCCTATTTCTGTAGAAGTTGTCAGTAAAAAGGACATGGAAATCCCTTTTTTGAGTTCTAAATTTAACGGTATTTAGTTTATTATGCAAAGTAGAGTTATTTTAATAACAGGAGCAACTGGATATATTGGAGCACATGTTCTAAAGATATTGATTAACAAGAACTATGAAATTCACGCAATTAGTAGATATAAAAAAACAGACAATTTAAAAAAAAATATATTTTGGCATCAAATAAATTTGTTAAAATCAGAACAAATAGATGAACTAATAATTAAAATTAAACCAAAATACTTGATTCATTTGGCTTGGAAAGTAGATTCAGGATTAAAATATGAATCCTTAGAAAATGATTACTGGTTTTCAACGAGTAAAGAATTAATAACTTCTTTTTATAAGTATGGAGGAAAAAGAATTTTGGTGTCTGGAACATGTGCAGAATATGATTGGAGTTATAATTTTTTAACAGAAAACGAAACCCCTTTGAAACCTTTAAATATTTATGGAGAAAAAAAAAAGGAATTATATAATTATTTAAAT
>CAYPHN010000168.1:0-7619 GCA_964410265.1 uncultured Flavobacteriaceae bacterium
CTATAAAATTAACAGATTCTCTTTTATAAATACAAAAGAATGCTAATATTATCTTTTATCTCTAATAAATTTTTAATTTATAGCTAAGTTACAAAAAGTCATTTTTAACACAGTTTGTGTGAAACTGAACTTTCAATTGAGTAAATAAATTATGTAATGTTTGCTGTGCTTTAAAAAAAGCATTATATTACACTCATAACTAACTAATTAAATTTATTGTGCTCTCCTCACTCAAACTTCTTACCAATTTAGTAAGTTTTATCATTTTATGGTTTAACAGGTAAAACATTTGTCTTGTTTGTAAAGAAAACACAAGTTAAAGAGAACTTTCAATATATCGTTTATATAAAATGGAAACAGCTGTTAAAATTCTTATTGTTGAAGATGAAATGATTATTGGAGCAAATATTTCATTGCAACTGAGCAAATTGGGCTATGAAGTAAACGGTCTTGTTCCTCGTGGTGAAGAAGCTCTGATACACATTAAAGAAAACAGACCCGACATTGTGCTCATGGATATCCAACTAAAAGGCAAATTAGACGGTATTGAAACTGTGCAACACATGCAAGCAGAATACGATATCCCAATAATTTACCTTACAGCCAATACAGATGATGAACATTTTAAAAGAGCCAAAACTACAAATCCATACGCATTTATATCCAAGCCTTTTAAAAAATTAGACCTGCAACACGCAATAGAGCTAACAATTGATAGGATCATGAAAGCTAACGGAAAGGATTTAAATATAGATGATGCATGTACTTCTCCATATGTTTTAAGTGATAGTATTTTTGTTCGCCGAAATGATAGGATGGTAAAAATCTTAATAAAGAATATCTATTATTTTGAAGCCGATCGTAATTATTGCAAAATTTATGCTAAAGACAGAGAGTGTTTGTTAGTAATGACCCTTAAAGAAATTGATGAAAAACTACCAAAAGAAAATTTTTTACGTATTCATCGATCGTATATTGTTAACCTAAGTCATATAAATGAAGTTGCAGGCACCCATGTAGTAATTCTTAAAAAAGCAATACCTCTAAGTAAAACTTCGCGAAGTATATTGCTTAACAGACTACAAACCTTTTAATCCTGAGGTTGACCTAACATTTAATTTAAAACATTCATTTTTTCAAAGTTAAATTCAAAGGATACGGAAGTTCCGTCCTTCACTGTTTTATGCATCTTACCATCCAATTGGAGTGTTAGTAATTTTATTAACTCAGTACCAAAACCGGTACCCTGAATCACTTCATTTTCTAACCGGCCTACTCCATTATCCTCTACGCGCAATATAATGGTTTGCTCTCCAACTACCTGTAAACCAATATTTACGTTTCCATTTCGACCCTTAGGAAAAGCGTACTTAAATGCATTGGATAGTAATTCATTTACCATTAAACCCAGAGGAATTGCCGTATCTACATCCAGTTCAACTTTTTCCATATCATAGGTCAACGAAACCTGATCTTTTACGCCATAAGAATCTGAAATATGCTTACTTAAATTAATAAAATAATCCTTCATTTCAATGGCTGCAAGATTTTTTCCTTGATACAATTTTTGATGAATCATACTCATAGAATGTACTCTATTCTGACTTTCTTGAATGGCATTTATCATTTTTGGGTCTTTCATTTGAGCCGATTGCAAATCTAATAGGCTAGAAACAATACCTAAATTATTTTTAACACGGTGATGTATCTCTTTTAACAAAAACTCCTTTTCTTTATTTTGTTTTTTCAATAGTTTACCCTTTTTAAGGTTATTTTGTAGCGTTATAAACAGCAATAACAACAGCAACAATAGTATACCTGCAAAAACAGAAATAAGGGTTTGACGAATTTTTTGTTTTTCAATTCTCCCTTCCTGATCAAGTATGGTATTTTCCTTTTGTGCAACATCAAATTCAGTTTGCAACAATGAAATTCTTTGATCTGCTTCCGCCGTAAAAACCATATTTTTAAATTTGTCATACTCGGCAAAAGCCTGATAAGCATTTTTATAGTTATGATTTCCAGCATATGCTTTCCCTAAAGATTCATAGGCCTGACTTAAATAGTATGCGTCTCCAAAATCATCGGTTGCAACCTCAATACTATTTTGTAATGTTTTAATTGCAGAAATATATTTCCCTTCTAAAATTTGCAATTTACCAATAGACAATAGCGATCGCATCATCATAAAATTATTATTCAATAATTTGGCAAATTTAATTGCATTTTTGCCAGCTTTATCGGCTTCTTCAAAAAGTGTTAGGTAGGCATAAAGGTCTACTTGTGATATATAAACATCACTTAAATTATTGTAAAAACCATATCTTTCACCAATAGCAATAGCATGATCAAAATATTGTTTGGCATTTTCATAATTTTCCAATTCTAAATAATTATTACCAACTACATATAAAGTAAAATCATAATCTAAATCAATCAATCCTCGTTCTTCGAATATTTTCAATGATTTTAAGCCGTATTCCAATCCTTTTTCAAACTTGGCTTGTTTCCATAGAAGATTACTCAAGTCGCTATATGCTAAAGCAATAGCCTTTTTATCATTAAGCAATTTACCAAGTTCAAGTGAGGTTAATGCATAATCTACAGCTTTGTCAATTTCTCCTTTTCTTTCATAAACATAGCCCAATTGTGTATGTAAAAATATCAAATCCTTCTGCGTTACTTTAGCACTGGCCTCATGTAAAACATCTAAAGCCTCATCTAATTTTTCCATTCTCAATAATATGGAACCCTGCGTTATTTGGAACCTCCCATGCCAAAGCTTATCGTTTTTGTCCTTGGTTAAATTCAGTCCTATTAGGGTAAAATCTAAGGCTCTATTCAAATTTCGGGTATGCCAATAATATGCCAAATCGTTCAGTATAGAAAACCGAATAGAATCCGTATCAACCACAACTAAAGCTTCTTCTAAAGTTTTTAAATAGGAGGTCCCAAAATTATCGGTATCAACAAAAACCTTTTTATAAGGCTGTTCTCTGTTCCAGTCGATTATTTGACCAAAACCAGAATAGCTAATAACAGTAAAAACAAATATTAATAAATAATGTTTCAATGATTAAAAGTTAATTTTTTAAATATTAATGGATTAAGATACAAATTTTAAGTTTAAAATTCTTCGATAAATAAAAAGGGGCTTTCGGACAAAAATTACAATCGTTCGTCCTAAAAGGGTTGTATATATTACTATATCTTGCTTATTTAGTGTCTGGTTGGAAATTTATTTTCAACACTTTTAAACAAGTATCACTTATTGAAGAGCATGAATAAAAACAAACTTATATGGCTTTTGATTTTCTTTATGACATTTTCTTGTAAAGAGCAAAATAACCAATCTGAATTTGAAAAAATATACAGTATAAATTTTTCTAAATTCATTGAGAATTGCTGGAACAATAGAGACTTTTCAGCTTTCGATAAAATAATCGATAAAAACTATTCAAGAATCATCAATAATGTAAGTGTAGCATCTAGTCCGAATGAATTGAAAGCGAATATAAAAGTTTATCACAAAGGCTTTCCTGACCTTTTTATAGAAGTAAACAAGATCACTTTTAAAGACAATCTAGCTTTTTTAGCTTGGACATTTAAAGGTACCAATACAGGAATCTTTGGTGAGAAGGCTGCGACTGGTAAAAAAGTAGAAGTGCATGGTTATTCTAATGTTCAATTTAACAAGGAAGGCATGATTTTAAAGGAAGAAATATATTTTAACGAACTAGATTTTTTACAACAATTGGGATATACTTTAATTCCTCCGAATATAGAATAACTATAATATTTCAAATATTAACTTCAGCTAAACTTTATGAAAATTTAAAAATAATTCGAGAATCCAAGAACATCAATAAGATTGGTGAACTTAAATACCTTTAAAATTACATTATTAAAAACTAATAAAAAAAACTAAAAATTATGAAACATTTAAAAAAAACTAAAACCTTTTTTAAGATTAATGCTCAAATTCCAACTTTACTTTTTGCGTTATTTTTAATCCTTTCGACAAATTTAATTTCTGCTCAGAATGATGATAAAAATAAATCCTTTTGGGTTCATGAAGATGTGGTAAAACTAAATATGGTAAGTGAATATGAAAGTATCGTAAAAGAAATGTTAGCCCTAGTTAAAAAGCATAATCTGCAAGATGTAAACTGGATAACTCTTAAAACCGAGGACGCCAGATATAGCTATATTTCAGCGCTTAAGAACATGGCAGAACTAGATAAGCCATCATTTGTTTCAATCTTAATAGAAAAAGAAGGTAAAGATATTATAACGAATTTATTTGATAGAATGGATAAATGTTATGATATAGAACATAACTATGTATTAAAGTTAGATGAAGACCTTACCTATATGCCAAATGGCTTTACGCAGACACCCGAAGGTAAAAACTATCGAAAAAATCATATACTATATGTTTCTCCTAGTAACCGAAAAATTGTCAAAGAAAAGATGAAAGCCATTAAAGACTTATTTGAAAAAAAGGGCTCGAAAGAATATTACAGAGTTTATAAAAGTGGATTTGGCGTACAAGGAGAATATTATATGGTCGCCATTGCAGCAATTGACGAAGAAGATTACGGTAGACAATCTAAAGAAAATAATAAATTATTAGGAGCTGAAGGTGAAAAAGTTTTGGGTGATTTATTCAACAACCTACTTAAATATGAAACAAGAATCGGTTATATAAGACCCGATTTAGGTTTTTCAGCAAAATAAACAATATTATAATAATTAAAATCTAAAATCATGAAAAAATTAATCTATTTAGGATTAACAGTAATTCTATTAATATCATGTCAAAACGACAAACCAGAACGCTATTTTGCTACATCAGCTGAAATTGATGTATTAAAAGCAATAATTAAAGATTATGAAGATGCCAATTGGGAAAATTGGCTTACTAAATATGCGGATACGGCAAAAATTTACCACAATAGTTTAGAGTCTATTTCACCCAATGAACTTATAAAAGGATTTAAAGTACAACTTGCGAATTTTTCTGATTACAAATTTTCAAAAGATGATATTTTTTATGAAATGATTATCGATGACAAGGGCGAAAAATGGGTGTATTTCTGGGGAACCTGGGAAGGAAATTTAGCAGCAAACAATAGAAGTATTGTCATACCTGTTCATTTGGCAGTAAGATTTGTCAATGGCAAAATTGTTAGAGAACATGCTTACTACGATAACGTTCCTGTTATGCTTGCTATTAATGAAGTAAAAGCAAGTAAAATGTTAGAGGAGGAAGCAGCGGAATAACTTCGGGTTTCTAACTTCAATTTGTTAAATAGAATTATTCAAGAATATTAACCATTTAAATTTACAATCATGAAAAAATTATTAATGCTAATCACAGCCATTTTACTTTGTACTAGTGCAATCGCTCAAGACAAACTTTATCTTGTATTTGAATTTATGAAAGTTGATAATGAACAACAAGCAGCATATATGAAAACTGAAGGTTTTTGGGAAAAAATTCATGAACAACGTGTCAAAAATGGCGATATTCTTGGATGGGATCTTTGGTCACTTAAACCTGGTGGAGAAGAACAAGGCTTTCAATTTATGACTGTGAATCTTCATAAAGATCCCGTAAGTATGTTTGAAGGTTCAGGAGATTTTAAAAAAGCTCTTAAAGCAGCCTATCCAAATATGTCTGAAGATGATTTGAATACAACTTTAAATCAAACTTCAAAATCAAGAGATTTAGCTGTTCGTATCTATCTTGAAGAAATAGATAAAACAAAAAATGATTTTGATATGCCTTTGGGAACAGTTGCTTCTATTGATCTGATGAAAGTAGACCTTATGAACTATAAGGTATACGAAAAAGCAGAATCAGAAATTTTTAAACCAAATCACCAAAAACAAGTTGACGCAGGTTCAAAGGAAAGTTGGGGACTATTGAGATTTATTTCACCAATAGGTAGTGATACTTATGCTTCACATATTACAGTAAATATGTATAAAAATTTTAAACAATACTTTACAAACAACCCAGTTGATGGTCCTCAAGTAACTGCTGAACAAGAAAAAGCTGTTCAAAATGGATTAAAAACAAGAGACTTAAAATATGTGTATTTAGCTACTTTGATCAAGAAAGTACGATAATTCGTGTTGTTGAGAATATATTTAAAAAATTATGAAAAAATCAATGCAAACAATTCAAAATATGTACGACTCCTTTGCTAAGGGTGATGTTGAAGCAGTTCTATCAATGATGTCAAAAGATATTGAATGGAATGAGGCAGAGAATTTTCCCTATGCCGATGATAACCCCTATATAGGCCCTGAAGCAATACTTGTTGGAGTTTTTGGCAGAATTGGTGAAGAATGGGAATACTGGAATCTGGCTGATCTACAATTAATGGCAATGGAAAATGAAATGGTTCTTGCTACCGGAAGGTATCAGGCCAAGCATAAAAAAACAGAGAAAGAGATCAATGCCCAAATGGCACATCTGTGGTCAACAAAAAACGGCAAGGTGATCCGGTTTCAGCAATATGCAGACACAAAACAAGTATCGGAAGCAGTTGCTTTATAAAACACGAAAATTGATCTCAATAACTATTCCCAACTAAAAAAAAATTAACTCTTAAACAAATTCAAATAGCATGGACACATTACAAGAAAAACAAGTAGATACCTCAAAAATAATGCAAATTGGAATGGGGTTTTGGGCATCAAAAACGCTTTTAACAGCAGTAAATATGAATCTGTTTACACATTTGGCAAAAGGTGGACTAAGCGGTGATGAAATTCAAGGTAAATTAGGTTTACATAACCGATCTCTATATGATTTTTTAGATACCTTGGTCGCTCTTGGTTTTTTAAATAGAACCGGAATCAAAGAAAGTGCAACCTACAGCAACTCAGCAGATTCTGATTTATTTTCAGACAAAGACAAACCCTCTTATATTGGTGGAATTCTAGAAATGTCGAACAATAGATTGTATCCTTTTTGGAATGATTTAGAAGCAGGATTAAAAACAGGTAAACCACAAAATGAAACCAAAAACGGCGGTAAATCTGTCTTTGAAGCAATTTATGCCGATGAAAACACGCTTCGGGAATTTATTCATGGTATGGGCGGCATTCAGACAGGTAATTTTATGATGTTTGCTAATAAATTTGATTTTTCAAATTACAATACGCTCTGTGATTTGGGAGGGTCTGGTGGTGACCTATCGATACATGTGGTTAAAAATAATGATCATATGCGTTGTATTTCGTTTGATTTACCACCAGTACATCCGGTGGCAACCGAAAATGTGTATAAAATGGGATTGAGTGATAGAATAACGGTAAGGTTGGGTGATTTTTTTGCTGATGATTTTCCTAAAGCAGATGTGATTACCATGGGGAATATTTTACATGATTGGGGCTTGGAAGAAAAGAAAATTTTGCTTAAAAAAGCATATGATGCCTTACCAGCAGGTGGCGCCTTGATTGTGATTGAAAATATTATTGATAACGAAAGAAATAAAAATGCCTTTGGTTTGATGATGTCATTAAATATGATGATCGAAACAGATGCAGGATTTGATTTTTCTGCTGAAGATTTTGAGGCTTGGGCAAATGATGCATGGTTT